>CAZLPH010000008.1:0-27753 GCA_964561345.1 uncultured Candidatus Epulonipiscium sp. | reverse complement strand
AAGAGCCTGAAAGCACCTTTGACAAGATTTCTTAATATCATTTTCAGTGATTTGAGGAAGAGGCGTTAAGGTTTCTTCGATAAGTTCCCTTAATTGAGTGGTTGTAGAAATGTCAATATTTCTTGTGACATTAGAAAATATGGCCTTAGCAATCTCTTTTGCATAGGGCTCGTCAGCATTTTCGATTAACATGCCTTCTATTTCTTCTACAGCCATTTCTTTTAACCGGTCAACGACAGAATCACCTTCTTCAGGATTTAAACGCAAGTCAAGGGGCCCGTCGGTCTTAAATGAGAAACCTCTTTCGGGATTGTCGATTTGCATAGAGGAGACGCCTAAATCGGCTAGGACAAAATCAAGAGGATCGGATTGGTCAAAGATATCATCGATTTGGGAAAAGTTAAGCTGTTGCAAAGTTAAAATCTCAGGTCCGTACCCTAAAGTTGCTAGGCGCTCTTTGGTACGAGGAAGTTCAATAGGATCCACATCGATGCCATACAAATGTCCCTTACCATCTAATTGTTTAAGCATTTCTAAGCTATGACCACCATAGCCTAAGGTTGCATCTAATCCCCTTTGTCCTGGTTTGATTTTAAGAAAATCTAGTATTTCGTCTACACAAATTGAAAGATGCATACCAGCAGGTGTTGATCCTTTTTCAATAATTTTAGCCACATCATCAGGGTAGAGTTCGGGCTGTAGTTCTTTGTATTTTTCGTGAAACTTCTTTGGGTGGGTTCCTTTGTAGCGAACGCGCCTTTTATGTTTAGGTTGATTATCTTTTTGCATATTATCTAAGCTCATTTAGTCCCTCATTTTCATGTGTTTGTATATTGTTACTATAGGTTATATGATAGCAGATTATTTTTGTTAAAGCGAGCATCTGCAAAAGAAAATGTCTTTTTGGGGATAATGTAAGCTATATTGACAATAATTTAATAATGTTTTTATTGTTGAGATGGTGGCAGTATGGTAAGATGTAAGCATTAAAGGGGTGAGGAATTGGATATAATCTTTGAATTACAAATACATATTGTATCCTTTGCAATATTACTTATTATATACGTACAACTAAGAGACGAAGTTCAAATATTTTCTATGAGGGATAAGTTGTTTAAATATCTTGTTTTGTCAGTAATGTTTCCATTATGTCTTGATGCCGCATCCTATATTATTAGCGGATCATCTGGACAAATAATGAGGGCTATCCATGTGGGATTACAAGTTCTACGATTCGGTTCCGTTCCTCTACCACTACTAATATGGGCACTTTACATCATATTGACTGTTGATTGCCAAGAAAAGTATTTAAGCAAAAGGTTTATACCCATGGGAATTCTTGTGATTATTAATACCTTAATTGCTTTAAGTAGTCCTATTACAAAACAATATTTTTCAATTGACGGATATAATATATATCGTAGGGGAGAAGGGCATTGGATTAGTATTGTTATAGCAGCCATATCTTTTACATATTCACTCTTTATATTCATCATCAATTGGAGGAAAGTGAACCAAAGAAATAGGAGGCCAATGTTATTATTTTTTGTACCACCTGCCATTGGGATGGTGTTCCAAACCTTATTTTCAGGTGCGAGTTTAATATGGCCAACATGTGCTATTTCGATCCTAATTATCTATACCATGATTCAAAGTCAGATTGTTAAAATAGACTATTTAACGGGTTTATATAATTGAAGGCAATTAGATTTTTATCTTAATAAAAGAATTCAGCAATTAGATGACAAGGATGTATTTGGTGGCATTATGATTGATTTAGATGAATTTAAGAAAATTAATGATAAGTATGGCCATATTACTGGAGATATTGCCCTTAGAAATATAGCAGCTATTATGACTAGGTCCTTTCCAAAAGATGCCTTTATAGCTAGGTATGGCGGAGATGAGTTTACGGTTTTATTAAATATAAAAGATGAAAAATCACTTTGTGATCAGATAGAGATATTTAAAAAACAGGTTGAGTTATTTAATCAGAAAGGTAAAGAAGTCTTCAATTTAAAAATTAGCCTGGGCTATAGTGTGTATACAATCAAATATAATGAAGGGCTAATTTTTTAAATCATTTAGACCAATTAATGTACCAAAATAAACAAGATAGAAGATTGAAAAGGTTATACGAAGATGCGATATAAGAATAGGACAACAGGAAAATATCCTGTTGTCCTATTCTTATTGGATGCGCCAAGGTAGCTCTTATTACTTAATTAAATACCCCGCTTAGCCATTAATACGTCGATCTCATCTTCATTAATACCCACCATTGCCTCACCAATATCTTCTGATAACTCAGCGATTACCTTAGGATTAGTATAATTCTCCACAGCCTTGACAATGGCTTCTGCACGTTTTTGGGGATCGCCAGATTTAAAAATACCAGAGCCTACAAATACCCCTTCAGCACCAAGCTGCATCATAAGCACAGCATCGGCAGGTGTTGCAACGCCGCCAGCAGAGAAGTTTACAACAGGTAATTTACCATTCTCATGAACATATTTAACAAGATCGTATGGTACTTGTAATTCCTTAGCAGCATGAAAAAGTTCATCACTGCGCTTGCTTTGGATTTCACGAATTTGCCTTGTGATTGTTCGCATATGGCGTACGGCCTGGATAACATCACCTGTTCCAGCTTCGCCTTTAGTTCGAATCATAGAAGCACCTTCAGCAATCCTCCTAAGAGCCTCACCCAGATCCGTCGCACCACAAACAAAAGGTGTGCTAAATTGGTTTTTATCCACGTGATATGTATCATCAGCAGGAGACAAGACTTCGCTCTCATCTATATAATCAACCTTGATGGCTTCCAAAATCTGTGCTTCAACAAAGTGGCCAATGCGTACTTTTGCCATAACAGGTATAGACACAACAGCTTGAATTTCTTTAATCATCTTAGGGTCACTCATTCTAGATACCCCGCCTACAGCTCGGATATCCGCTGGAATTCTCTCTAATGCCATAACAGCACATGCACCAGCTGCCTCAGCGATCTTAGCTTGCTCAGGGCTAGTGACATCCATAATAACCCCGCCTTTAAATTTTTCTGTAAGACTTCTTTTTATTTCTAGTGTATTATTCATATTTTCTATATTCCTTTCTAAAAAATGTTGACTTCTGCCACAATTATAGGTAGTATCTGAGTGTATAACAAGTATCACTTTACAACTATTTAATGGTATCAGATTGGGGAAGACCATGACTATGATTACAATTAATCTAGATAAAAAACAAAAAGAGCCTATTTATCAGCAATTATATAATTATATAAAAGCAGAAATCCTAAATGGAAATTATGCCTATCATACAAAACTACCATCTAAAAGGCAGCTATCAGCTCATTTACAGTGCAGCCAAAATACCGTCCAAAATGCCTATCACCAACTGATTTCAGAAGGCTATATTATTTCAAAAGCAAAAAGTGGTTTTTATGTTTGTGAATTAGAAGGGATTATAGATCTTGGCAAGGATCTTGAGAATGTCTCTAGCCATTCAAAGGCTAAATCATGGGCGAAATATGACTTTTCTCACCATGGTGTAGATTTTGAGAGTTTTCCTTTTACCCAGTGGCGAAAGATTACAAGGGAAGTTATTAATGAGGATGATGAGACTCTGCTTAAAAGTGGAGACCCTCAAGGGGATATAAATTTGCGCATGAGTATTAGCAAATACCTGCATCAATCAAGAGGCGTAAAGTGTTCTCCAAGTCAGATTATCGTAAGCTCTGGAACAGAGTTTTTACTGCAACTACTTATACAGTTATTTGACCGGGATTATATCTATGCCTTAGAGAGTCCAGGATACGAAAAGCTAAGCATGATTTTCAAAAGTAACCATGCTAGCTACCGGTCTATTCCCTTAGATAAGAAAGGCATGATTCCTTTAAGCCTTGAACAATCTGGTGCAGATATAGCTTGTGTTAGTCCGTCTCATCAATTTCCAACAGGTAATATTATGCCAATTAGCAGGCGGATAAAATTACTAAATTGGGCCAATGAAAAAGAGGGAAGATACATAATAGAAGATGATTATGATAGTGAATTTAAATACAGTGGAAAACCAATTCCATCATTACAAAGTTTCGATACAGGGGGGAGGGTTATTTATATGGGGACTTTTTCAAAATCTCTGACACCAGCCCTTAGGATTAGCTATATGGTCCTTCCAGACAAACTCCTTAAAAGTTATAAAAAAAACCTGGATTTTTATATTTGCCCTGTATCAACTTTTCAGCAAAAGACCCTTTATCGCTTTATTAGTGAAGGACACTTTGGCAGGCATCTAAATAAAATGCGAAATATTTACAAGAAAAAAAGGGAAATCCTCGTATCAGAGATAAAAAATAAATTGCCTTATGCTGAAATATCAGGTGCCAAGGTAGGCTTGCATCTTCTCATAAAAGTGAAAAAAGCCATTAGTGAAAAATACCTAATAGGATTGGCAAAAGAAAAAGGAATAAGAATTTATGGCATTTCCCAGTTTTACTTAGAAAGGGTAAGTAAAACCACTGAACCCATGCTGTTACTAGGGTTTGCAACGTTAAAAGAAGAAGAGATTCCTCAGGCAGTTACCTTACTTAGTAAAGCATGGGAGCTGGTTTAGTATCTAATTGGTATGATTATGCTTCAGCGGCAGCATCAGAAAATTCTTTGGTCTCATGGACAGTTCCGGCAGGGTGCTCAGCTGGTGCATAAATTGAGTATAATTTAAGAGGCTTATCACCAGTATTGGTTAGATTATGCCATTTTCCAGCAGGAATCATAACAATATAATCGTCTTTTAATCTTTTTTGAAAATCTAAGTTATTTTGGCTATCACCCATTTGGATATAACCTTGACCATCTTCTACTCTTATAAACTGATCGTGATCTAAATGAACCTCTAAGCCAATATCATCACCAGGTTCAATGCTCATTAAAGTAAGCTGGAAATAATCGCCGGTCCATAACGTTTTTCGGAACATATTATTTTCATTAGTTGCTTCTTCTATATCAATAACGAAAGGCTCAGGGCCGTAATCTGTTAGATTAGCATCAACCATAGGTTGTTGCATTTCCCTAGCAAGAGTAGGGTTAACCATCGGGTTATAAGCATAGTAAGGACATGGGTGATAGATATAATTATTATGAAGGGTATTTAGTTTATTCAAATTGATCATTCCTTTAGAATCTTCTCAAGTACATTATATGTAATGATGGCATTTTTTGTGTTTATGATGCATTAGGTTATGGCGTATTAGGCTATGACGTATTAGGTTAGGCGCACATATCCCATGGTGCCTCTCTTGGCTAGTAAGCCAAAGGATGCCCCATTGGGATATGTGTGCCTAACCATTGCGAATAAGCTGAAGGAATGCCATAAAGATATATCGCAGTCAAGGATTGTCAATGCATAGGTGGCCTTCTAACCACCGCAGCAATGCCAAGGGGGTTACGAAACATTTCCCCAAGCAACTGCGGCGCAATACCCCTATGAACCACCCCCTATTTGTGGTATGATAGTATATACTAAATTATGCAAGGAGAATTGCGCCATGACGATTGATATTAAGTACAATAAATTCCATCATCATCACCACTAGAGACTTGGTCTATGAACACACATAGATACAGGTTTATTCCCGTTGAGTAGGCTTGTATCTAGGTGGTGCGTGATTGATTTTAGTATTTGAATTAATCTAATCAATAGCCCATATAGGTTACAGCCTATGTGGGTTATTTTGTGTATAAAAAAGGAGAGATAGCATGAAAAAAGCAATTGTAAAACCATCAATATTACCAGGGTTCATGGAACTACTACCAGGGGATCAGATTTTATTTAACAAAGTAGAAAATATCATTAGGACTAACTATGAACGCTTTGGTTTTATTCCTATGGATACACCTATTATTGAAAAAACAGAAATATTACTTGCCAAAGGTGGCGGTGAAACAGAAAAACAGATTTACCGGTTTAACAAAGGGAAAAATGATCTTTCTCTTAGGTTTGACCTGACCATACCCTTTGCAAGATACGTTGCTCAGTACACAAATGATATAAGTTTCCCACTTAGAAGATACCAAATTGGTAAAGTCTTTAGAGGAGAACGTAATCAAAAGGGACGTTTTAGAGAGTTCTATCAATGTGATGTTGATATTATTAACAGAGGAACATTGAACCTAATTAATGATGCAGAAATACCAAGTATTATCTATTCTATTTTTAGAGAAATAGGACTAGATGCCTTTACCATCTATGTAAACAATCGAAAACTATTAAATGGTTATTTTGAGCATGTTGGGATCGAAAACACAGTAGATGTTCTAAGAGCTGTCGATAAGCTAGATAAAATAGGTGAAGAGCTGGTGGCTAAAGAGTTAGAATTAACAGGTATAGGCCAAGAAGCCATAGAAAGTATTTTAAAATTTATAAACATTCAAGGTAGCAATAAGGAAATACTTGCCCAATTAAAAGATTTAACCGTAGATAACCAGTTATTTATTGAAGGCCTAACTGAAATGGAACAAGTGACTCACTATATGGCTAGTTTTGGTATACCAGAAGCCTTCTATAATATTAACCTTAAAATTACAAGAGGCTTAGATTATTATACAGGAACCGTCTATGAAACCATGTTAGACGAATATCCAACCATAGGCGCCATCTGCTCTGGTGGCCGCTACGAAGATCTAGCGCAAAACTACACCAAAGAAAAGCTAGCAGGCGTAGGGATCTCCATTGGTCTAACAAGATTGTTCTACCAGCTAAAAGAAGCGAATTTGCTAAAACTAGAAAGTGGTTCAACCACCTCACAAATACTAATTATCCCCATGAATGATGACTGTATGAATGATGCAATAGAGCTAGTTAATAATCTAAGACAAAATAATATTAAAAGTGAGATATATGTAGAAACTGGGAAGTTGGGTAAGAAAATGACCCATGCAAATAAGATAGGCGTCCCTTATACCATTGTCATAGGAGACCAGGAAATACAAACAAAATCCCTGGCCCTTAAAAACATGGCAACAGGGACTGAAGAGAAACTTGCCGTAGATGAAATCATATTAAGGTTGGGGTAGATCTTTAGGTTTAGACGTATTAGGATATGTGCCCCCAAGCAAATGCGGCTTAATACCCCTTGTATTTTAAATTCAGAGTGCTATAATTAAGGCTTAAAAAATTATAATACTAAGGGATGGTAATGTGTCAACAAGATTTTTATTAGATATTGCTATTATTTTGATCTTTACAAAGGGTTTTGGATTGGTAACAAAAAGATTCAGTATGCCCCAAGTGTTAGGCGCCCTAATTGCAGGGATTGTACTTGGGCCAACAGGAATAAACCTGCTTCACGAAACAGAATTTATAGGGGCAGTAGCAGAACTAGGTGTTATTGTTCTTATGTTTTCAGCTGGACTTGAAACGGATATTAAAGAACTCAAAAAGTGTGGCAAGGCGTCACTGGTGATTGCTATTTTGGGTGTACTTGTTCCTTTAATAGGCGGGGCATTGATATCATTAATCTTTAATCAAAATATGATGGAAAACATCTTTATAGGGGTCATCCTGACAGCCACATCTGTTAGTATAACCGTGGAGAGTCTTCAAGAGATGGGGAAACTAAAGACAGATGCAGGAACAGCAATACTTGGGGCAGCCATTATAGATGATATTCTAGGGATTATTATCTTAACCATTATAACAAGTACAGCAACACCCAATTCCCCAGCTATTTCTTTTATACTCCTTAAAATTGTAGCATTTTTCCTATTAGCAGCAGTTGTAGGCCTGGGATCTTATTACTTCTTTCAATGGCTCAGTAAAAGGGATGAGCACCAGAGGCGGGTTCCAATTCTAGGCCTTGCATTTTGCCTAATCCTGGCCTTTGTAGCAGAAGAATTTGGTGTAGCAGATATTACAGGTGCCTATATTGCAGGGCTAATTTTATGTAATACAGTCCAATCTGATTACATAGCCAGAAGAGTCGAGATTATATCCTATATGTTACTATCACCAATTTTCTTTGCCAGTATAGGCATTAAAACATCAATTTCAGGAATGGACAGTAGAATTATCATATTTACAGTCCTACTTGTAACAGTTGCTATCCTAAGTAAGGTTATAGGATGTGGCTTAGGTGCCAAGGTATGCAAATATAATAATAAAGACTCTTATAGAATAGGTGTTGGAATGATTTCTAGGGGAGAGGTGGCCCTTATCGTCGCAAACAAAGGAATGGCCGTTGGCCTTATGCCACAACTATTTTTTGCCCCAGTCATTATCATGGTCATCGTTACAACCTTAATTACCCCTATCTGGCTCAAATTAGCTTACCGTGGCCCAAACCATTGCGGATAAGCTTCAAGAGGTGCCGGCGTTGGTGTCGTCCTAACCATTACAAATGAGAACACAAATTGAACAAAGGCGCCACTATACTTCTACTCAAGTATAGTGGCGCCTTATTAATTTATTCAGGTCTTATCCCCGGCACATTCCCCCCGCAGTGCTTGGGCACCCATATCCTAACGAGCATCCTGTGGCTTACTAGCCACGAGAGGCGAGGGAGGATATGGGTGCCCAAGCAACTGCGGATAACGTACCATCAAATTTAATTGAAGAAAGTACTTGCATAATTACTTGATATAGTGCATAATTATTATATAGCAAAAATAAATATAAATTATTAGGAACTAGGGGGAGAGAAAATGATCAAGGTTGGAATCGTTGGAGGAACAGGATATGTAGGGATTGAATTAATACGCTTACTTGCGAATCACCCTAAAATAAAGCTCGAAGCCATTAGTTCTGTAAGCTTTGAAGGCCAGAACATCGAAGATATATATATGAATGTATTAGATATCATAGATCTAAAGTGTACCAATAGTGATGAGGTTATTGAAAAGTGTGACCTTATCTTTACGGCGTTGCCACATGGCCTTAGTGAATATATCGTAGAAGAATGTATAAAACACAATAAGATATGCATAGACATTGGGGCTGATTTCCGTTTAAAAAGTGAAGAAGTCTATAAAGAATGGTACAAAAAAGACTTTGAAGTTAAAGATATACATAAATATGCTGTCTACGGACTGCCAGAAGTGTATAAAGAAGAGATAAAAGAAGCAATGGTTATTGCAAATCCGGGCTGCTACCCAACAAGTGCAAGCTTAGGATTAGTACCCTTATTTTATAAAGGCATTGTAAAAAAAGATAGTGTTGTCATTGATGCGAAATCAGGCACCACAGGGACAGGGAGAGCGCCTTCCCAGGTAACACACTTTTCAGAGTGTAATGAAAATATTATTGCATATGGCATTGCAAGTCATCGCCATATGCCAGAAATAGAACAAACTCTTGCAGATGTTGGGGGAGAAGATGTGACAGTCTTATTTACGCCCCACCTGATACCGGTTAACAGGGGGATCTTATCAACAATCTATTGCCAGTTAAACAAAGACATAGACATTAATGAAATTCATAGCCTATATAAAGATTACTATAAAAATGATAAGTTTGTTAGGGTATTGCCACTTGGAAAATCGGCTAATATTAGAAATGTAACCCACTCAAATTTTTGTGATATCTCGGTTCATGCAGATTCAAGAAGCAAGCGCGTGATTGTCGTCTCAGCCATTGATAACATGATTAAAGGGGCAGCAGGACAAGCCATACAGAATATGAACATACGAATGGGCTTTAAAGAAGAAGAAGGCCTTATGCTCGTACCACCAGCATTTTAAGAATGGATGTGAAAATATGAAAACGATTAAAGGGGGCGTAACAGCGCCTAAAGGATTTTTTGCTTCAGGTATTCATTGTGGGCTAAAAAAAGAAAAAAAGGATTTAGCACTTATTTATTCGGATTCAATCTGCGATGCAGCAGCAGCTTACACACAAAACCTTGTAAAGGGCCAGCCAATACAAGTAACAAAAGAGCATTTAGAAAATGGCAAGGCTCAGGCTGTTATTATAAATAGTGGAAATGCTAACACCTGCACAGGTGAAGAAGGCAAACAAAAAGCCTTTCAAATGGCTGAGTGTATTGCAAAAGAAATCGGTATAGACAAAACTGATGTTATTGTGGCTTCAACAGGGGTAATCGGCGTTCAACTACCAATTGAAAAAGTTGAAGCAGGGGTTCCAGAACTGGTTAAGCAAATGCGAAAAGATGGTAATAATGATGCCAGTAATGCCATCTTAACAACGGACACAAGAATTAAGGAATTAGCGCTAACCATAACCATTGGGAATAAAGAAATAACCATTGGTGGAATGGCAAAAGGATCAGGCATGATTGAACCTAACATGGCTACCATGCTTTCTTTTTTAACAACAGATATTAACATAGACCAAGGATTACTAAAAGAAGCCCTGCTTGCAACAGTGGCTAAAAGCTATAATTCAATTAGTGTTGATGGGGATACTAGCACCAATGATATGGTTAGTGTTATGGCCAATGGACAGGGCGGAAATACTAGAATTACAAAAAAGGATGCAGATTACCAGACCTTTTTAGAGGCACTGACAACCATAAATATATACTTATCAAAAGAAATTGCAAGAGATGGTGAGGGGGCAACAAAGCTCATTGAGTGCCAGGTGACAGGGGCAAAAAGTGAAGCCGATGCAAGTAAGCTTGCCAAATCTGTTATTGCCTCAAGCCTTGTAAAAACAGCCATGTTTGGCGCTGATGCCAACTGGGGAAGAATTTTATGTGCCTTAGGATATGCAGGGGTAGAAATAGATGTTGAGGAACTTGAGATAGCCATTGAAGCTAATCCAGGTAGTGTCATAGTCTATACAGGGGGAAGTGGTGTAGATTTTAATGAAACCCTGGCAAAAGAAATTCTAACCTGTGATGAAGTAACGATTCATGTTAAATTAAATGCGGCTAGCAGTAATGCAATTGCTTGGGGTTGTGATTTATCCTATGACTATGTAAAAATAAACGGAGACTATCGTACGTGAAGGAGCAAAAAAATGGAAACTATGAATACTGAAAGAGCAGAGATATTAATTCAAGCCTTGCCCTATATCCAGAAGTTTAAGGAAAAAACCATTGTTGTAAAATACGGCGGTCATGCCATGGTTAATGAAGCCCTTAAAAAGGCTGTTATTCATGACTTGATTTTGCTAAGTTATGTGGGCATTAAAGTCGTCGTTGTCCATGGGGGCGGAATGGAAATTAATCAATTTTTAGAGAAAATAGGTAAAGAAAGCAAATTTGTACAAGGGCAACGCTACACAGATGCTGAGACAATGGATATTGTCCAGATGGTTCTATGTGGTAAGGTTAATAAAGAAATTGTATCCCTTGTAGAGGGCAATGGGGGAAAGGCTATTGGATTATGTGGCCTTGATGGAAAAATGCTAGAAGCGGAAAAGTTATTACTTAATGGGCAAGATATAGGGTATGTTGGGTCTATTACGAAAGTTAATACCCAGATTATCCATGACGCTTTAGATAAAAACTATATTCCAATCATATCCACAGTGGCTACTGGCATAGAAGATGGCAAACCATACAATATTAATGCTGATACTGCAGCAGCTAAGATAGCTGCTGAACTTGGAGCGGAAAAGCTGATTTTACTCACAGATGTACCAGGAATTATGAGAGACATTGAAGATAAAGATAGCCTTATTTCAGAGCTAAAACTTCAAGAGATCCCCTCACTTACCATGGAAGGTATTTTAAGTAAAGGGATGATTCCAAAGGTAGATTGCTGCGTTGAAGCAGTAAGACGAGGGGTTAAAAAAGCCCATATTATTGATGGAACTGTGCAGCACTCATTACTACTAGAGATTTTTTCAGATGAAGGAATAGGAACTATGATATCCTAAGCATGATTTTATAGTAACAAGAAAAGAAGTTGGAAGGAGAAGGAGCATGCAAAATACAACAATTGAGGATGCAAATAACTGGTATATGAGTACCTATAGCCAGTTCCCGGTGATTATAACAAGGGGAAGTAGAAGTATTGTCTTTGATGAGAAAGAGAATGCTTATATAGATTTTACCAGTGGCATAGGGGTGTCATCTATAGGCTACGGCAATGAAGGCCTCATAAAAGCAATTCAAGACCAGGCTGAAAAAATAACCCATATGTCTAATTTATTTTATAATGAGCCAGGGGCTGAGCTAGCAAAAAATATTTGCGGCTTAACAAAAATGGCTAAAGTGTTTTTTGCAAACTCAGGAGCGGAAGCAAATGAAGGGGCCATAAAGCTAGCTAGAAAATACAGTTTTAACAAATACGGTAAAAATAGAAACAATATTATTACCCTTAAACAATCATTTCATGGGAGAACCATTACAACCCTAGCAGCCACAGGGCAAGATCATTTCCATCAATCATTTTTTCCTTTTACAGAAGGGTTTAAATATGTAAGCCCAAATGATGTAGAAGACTTGCTAGCAAAGGCTGATGAGAGCGTATGTGGCATTATGATGGAAAGTATTCAAGGTGAAGGAGGCGTGCACCCCCTAGAAGAAGCCTTCGTTAAAGAAGTAGAGCGTATTGCCAAAGAGAAGGACATTGCTATTATATTTGATGAGGTCCAATGTGGTATAGGAAGAACGGGGACATTTTTAGGCTACGAAGATTATGGCATCCAACCAGATATCATAACCCTTGCAAAAGGACTTGGTGGTGGTGTTCCAATTGGGGCATTTTTATGCAATGAAAAAATGAGTGGTGTTTTACAGCCAGGCGATCACGGGTCTACATACGGGGGAAATCCATTAGTCTGTGCAGCAGCTAACGAAGTTATAAAACAAGTAACTGAAGATGGATTTTTAGAAGATGTGAAGATTAAAGGTGAGACAATAAAGAAAACTGTTTTGGGCTGGAACAATGATAAAATAATTGGGGTAAGAGGAAAAGGTCTTATGATTGGCATACAGGTAAAGCCAGAACTAAAGGTGAAAGAAATACAGCAAGCAGCATTAGAAAACGGGCTCTTAATACTAAGTGCAGGTGGTAATACAATTCGTCTTTTGCCACCACTTAATATTACAGACAATGAGCTTAAAATAGGCCTAACCATACTAAAAGATATTCTAAGGGAGGATTAATTATGCAAAAGCATTTGTTAAAGCTTCAAGATTGGAGCAAAGAAGAAATTATTGAGGTTTTAAATTTAGGAGACCAGTTAAAATACGAGCAAAAGCACGGAATTGCTCACAAACATCTTGAGGGGCAAACATTAGCCATGATTTTTAACAAATCATCTACAAGAACCAGAATATCTTTTGAAGTAGGTATTAAGCAATTAGGGGGAACAGGTTTATTTTTAAGTTCGGCAGATCTTCAAATAGGTAGAGGAGAACCAATTCAAGATACAGCTAGGGTTCTCTCACGCTATGTTGATGGGATTATGATTAGGACTTTTGAGCAAAAAGAGGTAGAAGATTTAGCAAAATACGGAAGCATACCAATTGTTAATGGTTTAACAGATGACTTTCACCCTTGCCAGGTATTAGCAGACCTTATGACCATTCGTGAGTTTAAGTCAAAACTTGAAGGCCTTAAAGTCGCCTATCTTGGTGATAGTAACAACATGGCAAATTCAATTATGATTGGATGCTTGAAAGTTGGAATGGACGTATCCATTGCTTCGCCTAAAGGATATATGCCAAAAGAAGAAATGTTAGCCATTGCCAATGAATCAGCAAATGAAGGTAAGAGTAAACTGTTTGTCACAGATAATATTGAAGAAGCTGTAAAGGATGCAGATGTTGTTATGACAGATGTATGGGCAAGTATGGGGCAGGAAGAAGAAGCCGAAATGCGAAAGGCCATCTTTAAGAATTACCAAATTAATGACCAGGTAATGAGCTATGCCAAAGAGGATGCAATTGTTATGCATTGCTTGCCGGCTCATAGAGAAGAAGAAATAACAGGTAAAATCTTTGAAGAACATGCAAATGTTATATTTGAAGAAGCAGAAAACCGTCTTCATGCACAAAAAGCAGTTCTTGTAACCTTAATGAAAAAATAAGAATAAGTTTAAATAATAAAACACATCATAAACTTTAGGGAAAACTAAAGTTTATGATGTGTTTTTATTTGGGACCAATTAAGGTAAAAATGATTCGATTTGGTCAATAATAGTCTCAATAATAGGATTCATATCGTCAAAGCGAACATGGGGGATATAATAAGATTCCAGAATATTATGTTGGTCTTTAGCCAGGCTAAGGGTTGAAATGCCTCTTTGGAACAAACCATCAATTAATTCCCGGTCACAAGCAAGTTCGGCCTCTATCTCAGCAAGTTGACTAGCAATAAAGCAACCTTTTAAATCAAAAACCTGTGTTGGGACAATTTTAGCCTTGTGGTAATCGTTGGAGATGGTAATAGCAATATCTAAAGATGGAATAATAATATCGTCTATGGCTTCTGGGCAAATAGGAGAGTGGAAACATTCTATATCAAATCCAAGCGTTAGTGCCCTATCCTTAATAAGCGTCATAAGATTGTGGGCTGAAGCACCAGGAGCATCTTTTATAGTATAGATATGCTTGGTTTTGCCTATAATAGTATGTAGCTGATCAACAAAGCCATCCGGTGTAATTGCACTAGCAAATAAATGACGGCTAAAGCCGGGCTTATTGACGGGGTTAGAGTTTAAATGGGAATGTTCTTTAAAAATAGTTTCTAAAATAGATTGCTCCATATGATAAAAAGACGTATGATTAAGGGCACCCCTTTGGGATTGGGTGTAGGCATCATAAACTTGCTTGGCAGCACCTAAGTAGTAATATGATTTAGCAAATAAGCTTTTGCGCTTGATATTCGTTTGCATAATCATGGCCTTGTTAGAACGAATCTCTTTCTCGTTCCAAAAAGGTGAGAAATTAATGATTTCATCAATAGCACCTGGTGTTTGAGGATCAATGGCGTGAGGGAATGTCCCATCAATAATGGCCACACCAGCAGGAACAATAACGATGGCATCCAAAGAGTTAGGGTCAGCAGAGCAGTGGTGATACTCCACATTAATTTTTTGCTCAGCAAAATGACTAGCAATTCTTTTCATAAACGAAGATTTACCAGTACCAGGGCCACCCTTAATGATAAAGATTTTATTTGCGTTTTCCTGGGATATAATGTTATCATAGTAAGAATAAAAACCTGAAGGTGTGTTGCTACCTGGGAAAACATGTTTACTATTACAACGTACGGGCATATGAAACCTCCTTTTGGGATAATTACTATATAGTTTATGCAAAACAAAAAGATCTATGCACCCTAAGGAGATAATTCATGCATTATATTTACATAGTAGAGTGTTGTGATGGCACATATTACACAGGCTACACAAATGATGTTAAAAAAAGAATAACTGCGCATAATGAAGGTAAAGGTGCTAAATATACAAGAGGACGAAGGCCAGTGATCCTAAAGTATCAAGAAAGTTATCATACAAAAAGTGAAGCCATGAGCCGGGAATATGCCATTAAGAAACTATCAAGACAAGAAAAGCAAAAATTAATAATGAAAGAGTGAATAAGATGAATGAAACGATTATAAAAGAAATCAAACAATACGTTATTATTACCATGGGGTCTTTACTAATATCTGCGGGGCTCTATTTTTTTCTAGCACCAGCAAAGTTAGCAGTAGGTGGCATCAGTGGTTTATCCATCGTTATAAAAGAATTATTAGCCATAATACCAATTGGGATTATTATGTTAACCCTTAACTTTATTATGTTTGTAATCGGTTTTTTAATCATAGGTAAAAGTTTTGGGATAAAAACAATATACTCTAGTTTAGCAATATCCTTATCCATGGTTATTTATGAGAAGCTCATTCCTGTAACAGAAGCTATTAGCCAAGATGTGCTCATTATCTTGATATTTGGTATGCTCCTAACCAGTGTGGGTCAAGCCATGATTTTTAACCAAGGTGCCTCCTCAGGTGGAACAGATATAGTGGCCAAAATTATTACAAAGTTTTTCCCTATGAATATCGGAAAGGCCCTACAAATTGCAGACTTTTTTGTTATATGTGCAGCTGTGGGTGTTTTTGGCATTGAAAAAGGGTTATATGCCTTGCTAGGTGTTATGCTTAATGGCTACTTGGTAGATTACATCGTAGCAGGATTTAATGTGGCTAAATTTGTAACGGTTATTTCCACACAAACTAAAAAAGTCACTGATTATATTATCAATGACTTAAATAGGAGTGCAACAGTCTATGCTGCTAAAGGTGCCTATTCCGGAGAAGACCGGGAAGTAATAACAACTGTTGTCAACCGCAGGCAGTTTATACAACTTAAAAATCATATGGCATCTATAGATCCTGATGCCTTTGTAACAGTGCAACAATTACACGAAGTAATGGGGGAAGGCTTTACAAATTTGTAAAGCCACGAAGAAAGCCAAGTTTGCCTTTATAAGGGGGGTAGCGAAAAGGAAGGTCAAAAACGGTTGATTTATCCAAGATACTCTTATAGTGAGAAAAGGTATCAAAACTGGCCTTTCCGTGATAGCTTCCCATACCGCTATAACCCACCCCGCCAAATGGCAGGTGGCTTGAAGAAACATGCATAATAGTATCGTTAATACAACCCCCACCAAAAGAGATTTTGCTTTTCACATAAGCGGCTCTTTTTTTGTTTTGCCCAAAATAATATAAGGCAAGAGGCTTAGGTTTGCTTTGCACAGTCTCTATGACGTCAGATAAGTCTTTAAAAGTAAGCACAGGTAGAATGGGTCCAAAGATCTCATCTGCCATTACAGGGTCTTCTAGGGCCACGTTATGAAGAATGGTTGGGCTAATAAACAAATCGTTTTCCTTAACTTGTCCACCATAAAAAACCTTGTCCTTCTCTATATAAGAAGCCAGCCTATTAAAGTGCTTGCTATTAATAATTCTGCCGTAATCAGGACTATATTCAGGTGTAGCCGTATAAAACTTAATAATTGCTTTTGTCATATAATATAAGAGTTGATCCTTTACGTTTTCGTGAACCAAGATATAATCCGGTGCAATACAAGTTTGGCCACAGTTCATAAATTTACCCCATACGATGCGTTTTGCAGCCGTGGGAATATGGGCATCTAAATCCACAATGGTGGGGCTTTTACCACCTAATTCTAAGGTGACAGGAACAAGATGCTCCGCTGCTTTGAGCATAATCTTCTTACCAACCTCAGTGCCACCTGTAAAAAAAATATAATCAAGGGGTTGACTTAGGAGTTCTTGGGCCACCCTTTTTCCCCCATCAAAAACACTGACATAATAATTGGGGTATATTTTTCCAAGCATAGTCTTTAAAAGTTTTGTTGTATGAGGCGAGTGCTCAGAAGGCTTGATTAAAGCGCAATTACCTGCAGCTATTGCACCTATAAGAGGTGACAAAGCGAGTTGAAAGGGATAGTTCCAGGGTGAAATAATAAGACACACACCGTAAGGCTCTGGGGTAACGTAGCTACGAGCAGGAAAATTAATGACAGAAGTAGCTACTTTTTTAGCCTGAGAAAACTTCCCTAGGTGCTTTATAAAATATTTAATTTCACCAAGGACTGTATAAATTTCAGTAGAAAAAGATTCAAAGGGAGGCTTTTTAAAGTCTTTATAAAGGGCTGCTATAATATCCTCTTCGTGGTGCTTAATTGTTTTGTATAAAGCCTTAAGCTGGGCCATACGAAAGCCTAGATCCTTGCTTGTATTCGTATAAAAAAAATCATGTTGGGACTGTACGATATCAAAAATAGAATGCATTATTTCACCTCATTGAATGGTATATTAGTTGTGGGATGTTGCTTTATGAATTGGCGCAGTATATTGGCAGTAACACCCCAAATAGGTGCCTCAGGGGCTGGGTATAAATGAATTTTCCTAGGTTTACCCTTCCAGGGTTTATGGTACCTAGCAGGTAGACCTAGCTCTTTTGTTGGAAAGATAGGAAAGTCCTCCTTGTCATCATGTAATTTTCGGTAAGGCGTTGACCAACTATCAACCTCATAGGACAAGGGGGGGCGCTCTAAGAAGTATGAATAGGGGAGGATGACTAACTTCTCAACCTCTCTTTTATTAATCGGTAAATTATAAGCATCTTCAACTTCTAAAAGGCCAACATAAACATCTATTAATGTGTACATAGGGGCAATATATGTTCCCCAATAGGCAACATTTTTAATCTGAGATGCTGTCACACCTAATTCCTCACAGGTTTCGCGAATGGCTGTGTCTTTGGTAGAATTATCTAAGGCAGGGTCAAATCGGCCGCCTGGAAAGCAAATTTCCCCAGCTTGGCTTATATAAGCTGATCGCTGCTCAAGGACAAGACAGTATTCACCATCTTTTTTTACAAAAGTCATCAAAACTGAACTTTGAAAGTACTCATCGCCATTAATATAATTGGGTGGTGAATTATTTATTTTAATCACATCCTTTAAATTTTAAAAAATTCATATAAATTAAATATAACAAATAAATAGAAAGATAACAAGAAATTAATTGTATAATAGGTAGTTATTGTTGCTTATAAGTAAAGGAAAAAGGGAGATAATAAGACCATAATTGTAAACAAATTTTCCAGGAGGTGCAGTAAATGAAAATCAAAAAAGATATTTTATTAATTGCCAGTATAATACCTTTATTTACCGTTTATTTGTACGCCGAAGAAAGAGTCCCAAAAGATAAACCAGGAACAGCCGTTTTTGTTATGTCAACAGAAAATAGTGAGTTGGTGACGGTTACAACCCATTTTATAGAAGAAGAAAAAGACCATTTGCAACTTAATATGCAGATACCAGTGATAGGAAACTTAAAAAATAAAATATTGCAAACAAGATTAAACCGAAAGATTAAAAAAGAGCAAATGTGTTTGAAACGTACCATTGAAAAAGATGCCATAAGAAATTATCAGTATGCAACAAAAAAAGGTTATCCAGTGTTACCATATGAGCTTATGACCAACTATCATGTTAAGTCTAATAACGGTATATTTTCACTTGAAATAACAATCTACGATTATAGAGGCGGTGCTCATGGGATGACCACAAGGCGTTACTATAACATTGATACCAATACCGGTAAGTTAATTTGTTTAGAAGATATAGTAGATAAAGACATGTTAAACAAAGAAATTGCAAGACAAATCGAAGAAAGAAAAAGCCAAGGAGAAATATTTTTTGAGGGTGACGAAGGGTTTAATGGCATAAAAGAAAACCAATTGTTTTATATCACACAAGAGGGTCAGTTGGTTATTGTATTTGGTTTGTATGAGATAGCACCTTATGTGGCAGGTATACAAGAGTTTCCTATTCCAAAAGAAATCATCACTGTTATGATTGAAAATATATCTCCTGTGCTATACAATGAACTTGTACAAAAAAAGTGACTAATATTAAAAGGCAGGAGACATTATGAATAAAATAAAAGATTTCTTTAGAAAGACATATAAAACCCCTGTTCATTTAACGGGACAAGATTACAAAAGTGGACAGGACTTTCTTATCTTAGAATGTGTTGGCGGTACATCCTTAATCAGATTATCCCAAGGCGCTTTTATTGTTGGGTTTGCAACCATGATTGGAATGCCACCAGGTCTTATCGGGATTTTATCAGCCATTCCCATGCTGGCACATTTATTTCAAGTCCTAGGCGGAATATACTATGGGAATAAGCGTCAATATAAATTCGAAGTCGTAGCCTTTAGTTTAATTATTCGTGTGCTTATTGGAACCATTTACTTTACACCCTTATTAGTAGCAGGGAACACCCAGCAGGTAATTCTATTGATTGTGATTTATTGTATTGTTAGTTTTGGGATTTCTTTTTTAAATCCACCTCTTATAAGTTGGATTATGGATTTAGCACCAGAAAATATTAGGGGACAATATTTTGCAAAACGTGAAATGTACACTATGATTATTGTTGCTTTTAGTGAAGCAGTCTTAGCAAAAATGTTGGACATATTTAAATTAAATGGGGTTGAGGCCATAGGCTTTAATGTTATAGGGATTATTATTATGATTTGGGCATTTGTCAGTATTTATGCTTTTTCTGCTGTTAAAGAACCTATTAGGCCAGAAAAAACGAGTAAGTTAAGTGTTAAAAAAGATATTAAATTATTATTTGAAAATAAAGACTTTAAAAAACTGGGTTTTTTATATGTCATATGGAATTTCTCTCTCAATATCGGTCTACTATACATTGCTGTTTACATGATTAATAGGTTACAAATGTCTTACTTATACGCTATGATTATGAGTATGTTAACCTTAGGATTTAGAGTTTTATCTGTTAAGCTGTGGGGCAGATTTGTAGAAACCAATTCATGGTCTAGGGCCATCGAAATCGGAGCTGTTTTAATAGGAATCTCAACAGGATTATTATTTTTTGCAAATCCTGTAACAGCCTTTATAATACTGCCTATATCGCATATATTATCAGGTATTGCCTGGGGTAGCATTGGGATTACATTCTTTAACTTACAAGTTATGTTTGCCCCAGCTGAATCTAGAACTTTATATATTGGTGCTTTAGCTGCCTTGTCAGGTATTTCAGGTTTTATTGCCACAGTAGGATCAGGTTTTTTTATCGATGTGTTTGCAGGGATACATATAACTATTTTCAACTTTACCATAGGAAATATGCAAATCATCTTTTTGATATCAGGAATTTTGTTAGCTTTAACAGGTATCTATGTTAAAAATGTCATAGCACCTATGGAGCAAGCTAAGAAAAGCTAAAAGGAGGGTGCATGTGAATGCAAAAATAAATTCAAAGAGAAAAAAAGTAAAAAGACTCATCATAATAATCCTTACACTGGTCCTAATAGGTGTCATGGGAGGCGTTATGCTATTAGCTACTAATTTTTATCACCATTATAATAACCCGCCCCTAATAGGAGAGTGGACATCAGAAGAAACCGGTAAAACAGTAGCGTTTGGAGAAAGTGGAAATATCAAGGTTGATAATTTAATAACAGGTTCTTATAAGATACCAGCCCCTGGGATAATAATGTATGAAATAGACGGTTATATATTTGAGATGACCTATGTCCTAGAAGAAAGATACTTATTATGGGGCTTGCCTGGAGAAGAAGAAAAGTTTGAAAGAAAAGGGATATAAAAAATGAAAGGACTTATAATATACTTAAGCTTCATTAATGTCATTGGCTTTATGGCCATGTTTGTGGACAAACAAAGAGCCATAAAGAAAAAGTGGCGAATAAGTGAAAAAATATTATTTTTAATCGTAATACTTGGTGGAAGTTTAGGTGGTATATTTGGCATGAATATGTTTCATCACAAAACTAAACATCTAAAATTTAAATATGGCTTCCCTATTATATTATTTATTCAAATAGGTCTGACTTATCTTTGTGTCATTAATAAATAATACTTGATATTTTTCCCTATTTTAGGTACAATGTAATTATAGTCGGTCGAAAATTGCACGTAACTTAAAGCAATTGTTAAAAGTTAGACAAATTGGTATCAAGTCGCTACTGTTGGTTTATACTAGACAAGGCGAGTTGAATATAGATGATGTAATTTTTATATATTCTAAGGAGGAATTAATAATGGCAGTTAAAGTAGCGATTAATGGATTTGGACGTATTGGACGTCTTGCATTTAGACAAATGTTTGGTGCAGATGGATATGAAATAGTAGCAATTAACGATTTAACAGATGCAAAAACACTTGGGCATTTATTAAAGTATGACTCAGCACAAGGTAGATATGATAAAGATGTAACAGCGAAAGATAATTCAATCGTTGTAGATGGTAAAGAAGTTAAAATCTACTCAGAAAGAAACCCAGCAGATTTACCATGGGGAGATCTTGGTGTAGACGTTGTACTTGAGTGTACAGGATTCTTTACAGATAAAGCAAAAGCAGAAGCTCATATTACAGCAGGGGCTAAGAAAGTTGTTATTTCAGCGCCAGCAACAGGCGATGTAAAAATGATCGTTTACGGTGTTAACGAAGATACACTTGATGGAACAGAAACAATCATCTCAGCAGCTTCATGTACAACAAACTGTTTAGCACCTATGGCTAAAGTTATGAATGATAAGTTCACAATTAAATCAGGACTTATGACAACAATTCATGCTTACACAAACGACCAAAATACATTAGATGCACCTCATGCAAAAGGTGACTTAAGACGTGGTAGAGCAGCAGCAGCTAGCATTGTTCCTAATACAACTGGCGCAGCTAAAGCGATTGGTAAAGTTATTCCAGAATTAGACGGTAAATTAGATGGCGCAGCTCAGCGTGTGCCAGTAATCACTGGATCTGCAACAGAGTTATTCGTAGTTGTTGAGAAAGATACAACAATCGAAGAAATCAACGCAGCTATGAAAGCGGCAGCTAATGAATCATTCGGATACACAGAAGATCCAATTGTTTCAGCAGATGTTATTGGCATTAGCGAAGGATCATTATTTGATGGAACACAAACAAAAGTTATTAACGCTGGTGGACAACAATTAGTTAAAGTTGTAGCTTGGTACGATAACGAAGCGTCATACACTAGCCAAATGGTTAGAGTAATTAAGCACGTTGCTAAATAAGTAAGATAGAATTTAAGTAAATACGAAGATCCATAATGGGTCCGGTCTTGTAGGTTAGACTTATAGGATCGGGCCCTTTTATATATTTATTTTAGGAAATTAATGTCTAGTAGGAGGAATACGAATGTTAAATAAGAAAAATGTAGCAGAACTTAAAGATCTTAAAGGGAAAAAGGTACTTGTGCGTTGTGACTTTAACGTGCCGCTTAAAGATGGGGTTATTACAGATGAAAACCGTCTTGTTGGGGCTCTTCCAACCATAAAAAGGTTAATGGGTGAAGGGGCTAAAGTGATTTTATGCTCACATCTTGGAAAACCAAAAGGGGAAGCTAAACCAGAGCTTTCATTAGTGCCAGTTGCAAAAAGATTAGCTGAACTTTTAGAGACAGATGTAAAGTTTGCAGATGATGCTAATGTAATCGGTGAGAATGCAAAAGCAATTGCCAAAGACCTAAAAGACGGAGAAGTTATGCTTCTTCAAAACACACGTTACCGCGCGGAAGAAACAAACTACGGCAAAGAAGATAGTGCTGACGTATTTGCAAAAGAACTTGCATCTATTGCAGATAACCAAGTTTTTGTAAACGATGCATTTGGTACAGCTCACCGTGCCCACTGCTCAAACGTTGGTGTTACTAAATTTATGGATGAAAATGCTGTTGGGTACCTAATGGAGAAAGAAATTAAATTCTTAGGAAGTGCTGTTAATAAACCAGAGCGTCCTTTTGTGGCCATTTTAGGTGGGGCAAAAGTATCTGATAAAATTAATGTTATTAATAACCTCCTTGATAAAGTAGATGTGCTTATTGTTGGCGGTGGAATGGCTTATACATTCAAAAAAGCACAAGGTTTTGGCATTGGAAATTCTCTTTTAGAGGCAGACAGAATGGATTATGCTTTAGAAATGATTCAAAAGGCTAAAGATAAAGGGGTAGAATTACTACTTCCAGTAGACCACGTTGTAGCCCAAGAATTTTCAAATGATGCAGAATTTAAAGTTGTCGATGAAATCGAAGATGGCTGGAGTGGTTTTGATATTGGGCCAAAATCAATTGATCTTTTTGTAAAAGCATTAGACGGTGCAAAAACAGTTGTATGGAATGGACCAATGGGTGTGTTTGAGTTCCCTAACTTTGCAAAAGGAACACTTAAGGTAGCAGAAACACTATCAGAGCTAAAAGATGCAACAACAGTCATTGGTGGTGGGGACTCTGTAGCAGCTGTTATTCAATTAGGATATGCAGATAAAATGAGCCATATCTCAACAGGTGGCGGGGCTAGTCTTGAGTTTTTAGAAGGCAAAAACCTACCAGGAATTATGGCAGCAGACGAGAAATAATAAATCACTCAAATGTATAAATTATAAATAAAGGAGCACAATAACATGCGTAGAAAAATTGTTGCAGGAAACTGGAAAATGAACAAAACGCCTAAAGAGGCAGTTGCTTTAATAGAAGAATTGAAAGCAGTTACAAATAACGAGGACGTAGACGTTGTTGTATGCCCAACAGCAGTGTGTCTTCCGGCAGTACTTGAAGCGGTTAAAGGAAGTAATATTCAAGTAGGCGCTCAAAACATGTACTTCGAAGAATACGGCGCATTTACAGGGGAGCTAGCACCTAACATGTTAACAGAGCTTGGGGTTAAATATGTTATAATTGGACACTCTGAAAGACGTCAGTACTTTGGAGAAACAGACATAACAGTTAATAAAAAGGTTTTAAAAGCAATTGAGCACGGTTTAACACCAATTGTTTGTGTTGGAGAAACACTAGAAGAAAGAGAACAAAATATCACAATCGATTTAATGCGTATTCAAACTAAAATCGCATTTAAGGATGTTAAAGCTGAAGATGCAGCTAAATCTGTTATTGCTTATGAACCAGTTTGGGCAATTGGAACAGGGAAGACAGCCACATCAGAGCAAGCAGAAGAAGTTTGTGCAGCAATTAGAGCAGTAGTGGCAGAAATTTACACACAAGAAGTAGCAGATGCAGTACGCATTCAATACGGCGGATCTGTAAACGGTGCTAACGCAAACGAACTATTCAATATGGGTAATATTGATGGTGGGCTAGTAGGGGGCGCAAGTTTAACAGATGCATTTGGCGGTATTGTTAATTATAAGTAAGGAGATAGCTAATGAAAAAAAAGACAAATGTACTACTCATTTTAGATGGGTATGGTCTAAACGAGAACTGTGATCATAATGCAGTATGCATGGGAAAGACACCAGTTATGGACCGTCTTATGGCGCAGTATCCGTGGCAAAAAGGAAATGCAAGTGGTATGGCGGTAGGCCTTCCTGATGGACAAATGGGGAACTCAGAAGTTGGCCATTTAAACATGGGTGCAGGGCGAGTGGTATACCAAGAGTTAACAAGAATTACAAAATCTATTAGAGATGGGGATTTCTTTGAAAATCCTGCTTTATTAAATGCAGTAAGAAATGCCAAAGAAAAAGATTCAGCCCTTCATTTATTTGGTCTCTTATCTGATGGTGGCGTCCATAGTCATAATACCCATATATATGCAATGCTAGAGCTTGCAAAAAAACATGGGCTTAGGAAAGTCTACGTCCATCCTTTCTTAGATGGTCGGGACACACCGCCATCTTCAGGTAAAGGTTTTATAGAAGCCTTACAAGATAAGATTGATGAGATTGGTGTAGGAGAGATTGCCACAGTAAGTGGCCGTTACTATGCTATGGACCGTGACAATCGTTGGGAAAGAATGACCTTTGCATACGACGCCCTTGTCAATGGAAAGGGACAAGTTTCAAATGATGCGATTACAGCTGTTTCTGACGCCTACGAGCAAGAAATATATGACGAATTTGTCCTTCCGACAGTTATTATGAAAGATGGCGAGCCAGTTGCCAAAGTATCTGATAACGATTCTATTGTTTTTTGTAACTTTAGACCGGATAGGGCAAGACAACTGACAAGAATGTTTTGTGATTTTGAATTTGATTCTGTTCCAAGGCAACGGGTAAGTACTAAGTTTGTAACGTTTACCCAGTATGATATTACAATTCCAAATACGGAAATTGCATACGTACCTCAAAAACTTGAAAACACTTTGGGTCAGTATCTTGCAGCCCATGGTAAAACACAAATAAGAACAGCAGAAACAGAAAAATATGCACATGTTACATTTTTCTTTAATGGTGGTGTAGAAGAACCTAATGAGGGAGAAACACGTATCTTGGTTCCCTCCCCTAAAGTAGCCACCTATGATATGCAACCCGAAATGAGTGTTGCAGAAGTAACAGATCAGTTAACAGCTGCTATTATAGCAGGAGAAACGGACCTAATCGTTGCTAACTTTGCTAATGCTGATATGGTAGGCCATACAGGTTTAATAGAGGCAGCAGTTGGTGCAATAGAAGCCGTTGACGAAGCACTTGGTAGAGTTTACGATGCAGTTCTTGAAAACGGCGGGGCTATGTTTATCTGTGCAGACCACGGAAACGCAGAGCAAATGATAGACTATAATAATAATGAGCCATTTACGGCCCACACAATAAATCCAGTGCCTTTTGTACTGGTAAATTATGATGAGGATTATACATTACGTGAAGGCGGAAAGTTAGCAGATATTGCACCAACATTACTTGAAATGATGGACATGTCTAAGCCGCCAGAAATGACAGGAGAATCCTTGTTAGAGAAAAAATAAGTTGACAATACCTAGATTATCTATAATATAGAATCTAGGTATTGTTTTCAAATAAATGCAGATAATAACTAAATATATCTTTGAAAGGGGTATGAACTTATGAAAGACTTTATTCAAATAACAGACGTATATGCAAGAGAAGTACTAGATTCAAGAGCAAACCCAACAGTAGAAGTAGAAGTAATTGTAGAAGGTGAATTTTTGGGATCTGCAATTGTACCATCAGGTGCATCAACAGGTGAGTTAGAGGCAATAGAACTAAGAGATGGCGATAAGAACCGCTACCTAGGTAGGGGTGTTCTAAAAGCTGTTGATAATGTCAATGAAATTATAGCGGAAGAACTTATTGGGATGAACGCACTAGACCAAGCAAGTATTGATAAGCTTATGATTGAATTAGACGGAACACACAACAAATCTAAACTAGGGGCTAACGCTATTTTAGGTGTTTCCATGGCAGTTGCTAAGGCAGCAGCTCTAGCATTAGGTGTGCCACTCTTTCAATATCTCGGCGGATTTAATGCAAAAACACTGCCAGTTCCAATGATGAATATCCTAAACGGCGGAGAGCATGCTGATAATACAGTAGACCTTCAAGAGTTTATGATTATGCCAGTAGATGCGCCGGACTTTAGAGAAGCCCTTAGAATGTGTGTCGAGATTTATCACACACTTAAGAGTGTTTTAAATGAAAGAGGACTTGCAACAAGTGTTGGTGACGAAGGCGGATTTGCACCAGACTTAGCATCATCAGAAGAAGTGCTTACAATTATTGTAGAAGCAATTACAAAAGCAGGTTATGAGCCAGGTAAGCAAATTGCCATTGCAATGGACTCAGCAGCATCTGAGCTTTATAATAAAGAGGACGGTAAATACCACTTCCCAGGTGAGAGCAAGATGAAAGGGTCAGAAGTTGTAAGGACAGCAGCGGAAATGGTTGATTATTATGCAGACCTTGTTGATAAGTTCCCGATTATATCCATTGAAGACGGACTAGACGAAATGGACTGGGATGGTTGGAAGGTTCTTACAGATAGACTAGGGGATAAAATCCAATTAGTTGGAGATGACTTGTTTGTAACCAATACAGAAATCCTAGCAAAAGGAATTGAGAAAAAGGTTGCTAACTCTATTTTAATTAAGGTTAACCAAATTGGGACCCTAACAGAAACTTTTAACGCTGTAGCCATGGCAAATAGAGCAGGCTATACAGCTGTTATATCACACAGATCAGGCGAATCAGAAGACAACACCATTGCAGATATTGCAGTTGCAGTAAATGCTGGGCAAATCAAAACAGGTGCCCCATGTCGTTCAGATCGTGTGGCCAAATATAACAGGCTTTTAAGAATAGAAGAGATGTTAGATGATGTATCAGAGTACCCTGGAAAGAAAACATTTTTTAACCTAAAGCAGTCCTAAAAATATCTTGCACAATGAAATTTAGTGTGCTATGATTAAAGAAGTGCAAAAAGGTTTAGTTTAAAGGTATTCTAAGGAGGATATACAAATGTCAGTTTTAAA
>CAZLPH010000007.1:24200-28311 GCA_964561345.1 uncultured Candidatus Epulonipiscium sp. | reverse complement strand
AGCGTTTGGGTCAGATTATACTAAAGAATGTATGTGATAGCCATATTTGTTTTAGGTATGGGGGAGATGAGTTTGCAGTATTGTTACTAGATACAAAAATTGGCGAGGCAAGGGAAGTTGCAAAAAAACTGAAAAAAGCTATTTCAGAAACACCTATTGATTGTAAAGATCATCAGCTCATGATAACTGTCAGTATAGGAGTTGCTGAATTTAGTAATTCTATTGACGCGAAAGATCTCATTCATAGGGCAGACAAAAGATTATACTTATCTAAAAAAAGGGGTAAAAATACAGTGAGTTAAAAAACAGTCTCCACTTCAATGTTGAAGTGGAGACTGTTTGGATTTTTAAGCATTTATTATTTTAATCGTGTTATTGAGTTCCTCAATAAGAATATCGCACCAGCGATCAAACTCTAAGTCTAAAGGTTGGCATTCAGGGTTTTCTAAAATATAATCCACCGCTTCTTTAATGCCTTGGTCAAAGCGAATATTAGCCTGAAATCCTGGTACAAGCTTCTTTAGTTTTGAATTGTCAAACACAGCACAGTTAGCCTTATCACCTATGAGGCTTCCGGTAAAATCATAAGAGCTACAAGCAGCTAAAAAGGTAGAAGAAATATAGTAAGGGTTTAATTTTACCCCTAAGGCATCAGCAATGGCCTGGTAAATTTGAGTCCAAGTGATACTCTCATCAGACGTAATATTAATAGCCTCCCCAATAGCCCGTGGATTTGCCATGAGCCCTATAAAACCCTTAGCAAAATCAGTACTATGTGTCACGGTCCACAAGGAAGTTCCATCCCCTTGTATAATAACAGGCTTCCCGTCAAGTATTCTTTTAATCACTTGCCAGCTTCCGTTGTTTCCATGGACACCTACGGGAACAGACTTATGATCATAGGTATGGCTAGGCCTCACAATTGTAATAGGGAACCCTTTTTCTTGATAGGTTTCCATTAGGTAGTTTTCACAGGCGATTTTATCCCTAGAATATTGCCAATAAGGATTACTAAGAGAAGTTCCCTCATTAATAATGTAATCTTTGGGGGGCTTATGATAGGCAGAAGCAGAACTGATAAATATAAACTGCTTCGTTTTATCTTTAAACAATCTATAATCTCTTTCTAAGTCTTCAGGTCTAAAAGCGATAAAGTCTGCCACCACATCAAAAGTCATGTCTTGGAGTAGCTCACTTAGCTGATCCTCGTCATTAATATCACAGTTTATAAAATTAACATTACCAGACTGAAGTTCCTCATTATGGTTACCCCGGTTAACCAGATAAAGTTCGTGGCCTTGTGTTAGTAATAGATTTGAAATAGCCAAACTGATTCGCCCTGTACCGCCAATTAGTAATACTTTCATATGTGCCTCCTTAGAAATTATAAGTTAAGTGTATAAGCTTATTTTACATGGGATTGTAGATTGCTACAAGTCAATAAGCATAAACTTCATTATATTCTAGCTACTTATCTAGTGCCATATGGTATACTTATACTTAAGAAAATTAAGGGGGGATTATGTGGAACAATTAAGATTAAGACTAGAGAAGGTTATATTAAAACACTTTGCCAGAAATACTGTCCACGGACTCAATCGCAGTGTTATCCCGGCTAAAAAACTTGAGAATGTAAAAGTGCTTCATAATATAAAAGACGAAGATGTTTTATTTATCTATGACGCAACCTTATTTGGCTCTGCCAAAGATGGCATGGTCTTTACCAACAGGAAGATCTACTGGCGAGAAGTTCTAGATAGTCCTCAAAAGTTAGACTACAAAGACTTAATAGAATCTACTGCCAATAAGGATTTAAGGGCTAAAGCCATATTTATTCTAGACCAAGAAGAAGAAATCCAAATTAAAGAAGTCTATTATAAACTGGTATGTGACCTAAGATCTGACCTTATTACATCATCTATAGTGTATGAGACTTATTATAAGACAGCTCTATCAAGTGCAACAGAAACTTTAGCAAGACTGTTAGAAGGAAAGCAATATAGCCAGATAATAGGGTGGCTTACTCAATATGAAGGCTTATATTTAAAGCCAAAACACAAATCAGTTAAGTTAAGGGAAATTTCTTTTCAAGCTTATTTAATAGAAAAAATGTTTCCAAAAGCAAAAGAGCAGCTAGAGTTTATAGAAGATAAGAATCCTAGGTTTTATAACAAGGCAGCTCCCTTGTTAGAACGTGCCATTAAAGAAGAACGTATGAGCAACCTAGAAGCCCGGCGCCTTAAAGCCATAGAAGCACAAGATTTTAAAGAGGCTTATATGTTAATTGAGGAACAAAGAGCTCTAGGTATATTGGATAAAGATGATTTAAATACAATTGAACGTGCCACAAAAAATGCCCACTATGACAGTATAGATAAGGATAGGTTAGAAGCTATTGGGGAAGAGGATTATAACCTTGCCTACTCATTTTTAGAACAGCAAATGGATTTAAATATTAAGCAAAGCTTTCAAATAGAGCAGATTAGAAATACTATGGAAGAATCGAAAAAAAGCGTCCTTAAAAACTACTTAATGGCTTTAAATACTTTATTACAAGAGGGAAGGTTTTTAGAAGCTGATAAAATAAGGGAACAGATTTACAAAATAGATTCTACATATCCTTTAGAAAGAGAAAAGGTTTTACTAACGATTTATCAGTATGATATTAATAAAGCAAAACAAGAGATTGCACAGATCCCAGACCCTGCACTTAAGTTAGAATTAGAAGAGATATTAAAAAAGACTATTCGTAAGTTAAATGAAAAGATCCGGCATGCAGCAAGAAATAAAGCCTATGATATTTTTGAAAAATACCCAGACCTGTGGCATTATACAGATGAATATAGTATGTCAGCTGTGGATTACTTTGCCTTAGAGGCTGATTTAGAAGGAATATTTAAAGCTCTAGAGAAGACGGAAATATTACTTATGCCGGCGAATATCTTTGGCCATAATTTTGTAGATCTTATTGGCTTTGCTTGTGACCCAAATCTGGGGAATAAAAAAGAAGATCCTTTGGAACTTTTAAAGAAAATAAAAAGCAAAATAGATATTAAACAAATAGATGATCGCATTAAGTTTTTGGAAACAGGGCAAGAGAGACACTTTTTCTCTTATAAATTAAAACAAGAAAATAAGCTATCAGAACTTAATCAGAAACTGCTATCACCTGAGTATTTTAAGCAGATTCTAATTGAAATAGAAAATCAGACATATAATAATGTGGATAAAATTATTAGGCATATGTTTTCGGGAGAACTAGAAGATATGGATAGTTACCCTGAAAAAGATGAATTTGAAACATCAGAAGATTATAGGCGAAGAGCTAGGACTTTTAGGCGGCAATATCTAAACCGTTTTGACTTTATAGCAGAATATAAAAGACAAAACCAGCTTACAGTAGAGGGAATAGATAAAGTTTTAAAGGAAAAAAAGAGCTGCTTTGTACCACAGATATCAGCTTTAGTAGAGTATAAAAATAAGGAATTAGATGCTTTAAAAGCTTTGCTAAGCCAAGAAGATGTCTTAGGACTTTTAGACTTTTATTTTCCCGTAGAAGAGGAAGTTATAGCTGCCCAAGTAGGAATGTATGATGCAGATAAGGAAGTTTTTTTAATGAGTCTAAGGGGAGAAACCTATGAGATGTCAATGCCCCTAGCCATAGCAAGAGAATATAGAAAAACATTTGACCAGGTTGAATTTGTACGTAGAAGGATAGTAAAAGATGGCCAGATCGTTATGGGGACTGTCCCTAGATATGGTGCATAAGTAAATAAATAGCATGACAAGACCCAGATTTAAGCATAATTAAATCTGGGTTTTTTAAAATAGTTATTGACATATGTCTTAAACAGAGTATAATAATAAGTATAGATGATATATGTCAATAACTATTAGGAGGTGAAAGAGTATGCCAAGAAAAGATAAAACAGGACCAATGGGTATTGGTGCCAGAACAGGAAGAGGCTTAGGTACCTGTGATGGTTCATCAGCTTTAGCTAGATGTGCAGGACCAGGCCGTGGAATGGGAAGAACTATGGGCAGAGGAATGAACTTTAACCAAGAAGAAACTCAAACATCAAAAGAAATTCTAACAAGTCAAAAAGAATTA
>CAZLPH010000007.1:0-24100 GCA_964561345.1 uncultured Candidatus Epulonipiscium sp. | reverse complement strand
TCAAAAAGAATTAGAAAATCTAGACGATTAATAACTGTAACCTGAAAAGCAGGAGGGCCCTCCTGCTTTTTTACCGTAAAGAAAGGGTGATACCATGGCAAGACCTAGAAAATGGCGAAAAGTATGTTCTTTGCCAGAGAGCAACCGCTTTGGTCCACTTGGAGTAGAAAGAGACCCTGATAAATTTGTCAGTATGACTGTTGATGAGTACGAAACCATAAGGCTTATAGATCTAGAAGGCTTTAACCAAGAAGAGTGTTCAAAACAAATGGGGGTAGCACGTACCACGGTCCAAGGTATTTATGCTGAAGCTAGAAAAAAACTAGCAAAATCATTAGTAGAGGGCAAAATCCTTACTATTGAGGGCGGAGAATATGAGATATGTGATGGGCAAAGAGGGGGATGTGGAAGAGGTTGCCAAAGGCGTAGGCGGGGCATGAATGCCAATATAGATATACCAATACAGGAGGAATCATAATGACAATAGCAATACCAGTAGACAAAGCAGATATAAGCAGTGACGTATGTGTATCTTTTGGACGGGCACCATACTTTTTAATCTATGATACAGATACAAAAGATAGGGTGTTTATTGACAATAGTGCAGCAGCAAGTGCAGGTGGAGCAGGAATTAAAGCTGCCCAGGTCATTGTTGACCATAAAGCAGAGGCCCTATTAACACCAAGATGCGGACAAAATGCGGTTGATGTATTAGAAGGCGGAGATGTTAAATTATACAAAACGGTGAAACCGTCAGTACAAGAGACCATAGATGCTTTTGAAAAAGGAGAACTCTCTTTATTAGACCAGGCACATCCAGGCCTTCACGGACAGGGCGGAAACTAATATGACAATAGCTGTCCTAAGTGGTAAAGGGGGGACTGGTAAGACCCTAGTTTCTGTAAATCTAGCGACAGTGGCAGAAAAATCCATCTACTTAGATTGTGACGTTGAAGAACCCAATGGGCACTTGTTTTTTAACCCTGAAAATATTCAGGAACAAGATATTCCAATTAAAATGCCAATAGTAGACAAGGAGCTTTGCAATGGTTGCCGAAAGTGTGTTGATTTTTGTAAATTTAATGCACTAGCCTATATTAAAGACAAAGTAGTTGTTTTTGAAGAGGTTTGTCACGCTTGTGGTGGGTGCAGCATTGTTTGCCCTCAAAATGCCATCAGTGAAATAGATAAAGTTATTGGTAAAATCCAAAAGGGAAAATCGGATCATGTTGATGTTAGGACAGGAATATTAAATATAGGCATAGCAGCTGGTATTCCAATTATTGATCAGTTACTTGAAGATAATAAAAACGCACCAAGTGGGGTAACGACTTTTATTGATTGTCCACCAGGAAGTGCTTGCAGTGTTATGGAAAGTATTAAAGACGCAGATTACTGTGTTTTAGTTGCAGAGCCTACAATCTTTGGGGTTCACAACCTAAGCATGGTCTATGAACTGGTTAAACTATTTAACAAGCCTTTTGGCGTTGTGATTAACAAAGCCCTAGAAGGGGAAAATCTTGTGGAAGAATTTTGCCAGGAACATAAGGCTAAGATTTTAGAGAAAATTCCCTACGATCAAGAACTTGGAACCCTCAATTCAAATGGCCTTATTGCCGCTAGGGAGAATGCCAAGTATAAAGACTTATTTTCGGGCTTACTAGCAAGGATTAGGAAGGAGGTGCAAAGTGAAGGAACTTCTAATTCTTAGTGGTAAAGGCGGAACAGGAAAGACAACCATAGCCAGCGCATTTATAAAGCTTTTAAATGCTAGGGCCTACGCAGATTGTGATGTTGACGCACCTAACTTGCACCTTATTACAGGTCAAAAATCAGGGCCTAAAACAAAGGATTACTTTGGCTTAGCTAAGGCTCATATTGACCAAAATATTTGTACTGAATGTGATATTTGCAGACAAAAATGCCGATTCAATGCCATTACAGCAGACAATGGTTACCAGGTAAAGCCTTTTTCTTGTGAAGGGTGCGGAGTTTGTGAGATTGTCTGCCCAGTAGGCGCTATTACATTAAAACCAGCAATTGACGGGGATCTAATGCTCTATACAGAAGATAAGAAAGTATTTTCAACGGCTAAGCTTAAAATGGGAAGTGGCACATCAGGGCTTCTTGTAACGGAAGTAAAGAAGCAAATGAAGTCGGTAAAGGTTGAAACAGATGTTGCCATTATAGATGGCTCACCTGGCATTGGCTGCCCGGTTATTGCATCACTTAGTGGTGTCCATATGGTTTTAATTGTGGCAGAACCTTCTATATCAGGTATTAGTGATATGAAAAGAATCATTAAAACAGCTCAGGGTTTTGGTGTTAAAATTGCGATTTGTATTAACAAGTCCGATACAAATCTTGAAAACACAGAAAAGATCAAAATCTTTTGTAAGGACCAAGGCTTACCCTTTATAGGAGAAGTGCCTTTTGACCCTCAGGCTGTAACAGCTATTAATAGTGGACACACCATTGTTGATATAGAGTGTCCATCAGGAAGTGCTACCAAAGAACTTTACAAAAAGACCATGGATCTGCTTTTAGGAAAAAAGGGGGACTAAGACCAGTGATTATAAAAACATTGGTAGAAAATACAGCCATATCAGAAGAATTTGGCCATGAACATGGCTTTAGTCTTTACATTGAAACAAAAAAGAAGAAGATTCTATTTGATGTTGGGGAAAGTGATTTGTTTTTAAAAAATGCTAACAAGCTAAATGTTGATATTTCAGCTGTAGACTCTTTGGTTATTTCCCATGGTCATAGTGATCATGGTGGGGGACTTAAGATGTTTTTAAGAGAAAATACTTCAGCTAAGGTATTTTTAAATATGCATGCCTTTGGCAATCATTATGCCTTGCGTCCTAATAACAAAGTAGACTATATTGGTTTAGAGCAAGGGCTTAAGGAAAAAGAACAGATTCGATTAACATCGGATAATTTTTTAATAGGTGAAGATATCATTGTCTTTGTTAATAAAAGTCATCAGGTGCCCATGCCCCTATCTAATGAGGGGCTACTCGTTAAAGAGAATGGAAAAGCTACAAATGATTTGTTTGCTCATGAGCAAAATCTAATCGTAGAAGAAGATGGAAAAATTCTTTTAGTCGTCGGTTGCGCTCATAATGGTATAATAAATATTATGGAGCATTTCCAGACCTTAAAAGGACGAATGCCTGATTATGTTATAGGTGGATTTCATTTATCAAGCCGATCAGGAAGAGGGGAGGCACCTGAGACCATCCAAAAGATTGGAAAATACCTTATAGAAACGAAAGCAAAGTATTATACTGGTCATTGTACAGGCATAGAGGCCTATAATCAGTTGAAGGATATTATGGGTGATCAGATCCAGTACCTACCAGCAGGTAGTGAAATAACAATCTAAATTTAAAGGAGTTAATGCTATGAGTGAAAATTGCAATCAAAGCTGTGGAAGTTGTTCAGAGGACTGCGCAGATAGAACAAAAGAGAAAATAGATTTTTCCGAGAAGCCACATCATATGAGCAGTATTAAGAAAGTTATCTGTGTTGTAAGTGGTAAGGGCGGGGTAGGTAAGTCTTCCGTAACGGCCATGATGGGTACAACCATGAATAAAATGGGTTATAAGACAGCCATATTAGACGCCGATATAACAGGTCCATCTATTCCAAAAGCATTTGGTATTAAGGGAAAGGCAAAAGCAAACAAGTATGGTATGTTACCCCTTAAGAGTAAAAATGGCATTGATATTATGTCTGTTAACTTACTGCTTAAAAATGATACAGACCCAGTTGTATGGCGTGGTCCAATTATTGCCAATACAGTTAAACAGTTCTGGACAGATGTTATTTGGCCTGGGATAGATTATATGTTTATTGATATGCCCCCAGGAACTGGCGATGTGCCATTAACGGTATTCCAGTCTTTTCCAATTGACGGCATTATTATTGTGACATCCCCTCAAGAGCTTGTTTCAATGATTGTGGCTAAAGCTGTTAAAATGGCTAATATGATGAATGTTCCAATTATAGGCTTAGTCGAGAACATGTCCTACTTTAGATGTCCTGATAATGGCAAGGACTATAAAGTATTTGGAGACAGTCACATAGAAGAAGTCGCAAAAGAGTATAACTTAAAAGTTCTTGCCAAATTGCCAATTGATCCTGAAATATCAGCAGCATGTGATAGGGGAGAAATTGAAGATTATGATGGTAAGTGGCTACAACCAGTGGGGGACCTATTAAAACAAATGGAGGAAGAGAGCATGACAAAAATAGCAGTAGCAAGTGAAGAGCAGATTGTAACAGACCACTTTGGACATTGCATTAACTTTAATATATATGATGTAGAAGACAATAAGATTGTAAAGAGCGAATCCATTCCTAACCCAGGACATAAACCAGGATTCCTACCCAATTTCTTAAATGATATGGGTGTTAAAGTCATTATCGCCGGGGGCATGGGCAGCGGAGCAGTAGAAATATTCAACGAAAAAGGAATAGAAGTCATCCTTGGGGCAAGTGGAGATGCTAAGACAGCAGCCCAGGCTTACCTAGCAGGAGATTTGAAGACAACAGGGTCTGTTTGTAATCACGACCATGACCACGAATAAAAAATATAATCAAGGCACCTCGTAAGAGGTGCTTTTTTAGTAGCCGTCATTAAGGAACTTTTCTAAAATTATAAGCGTCTAAATTATTATCAAGCAAATAGGCTTGAAATATAAAATGAATTTTAAGGAGAGATCTGCAATGAAGAAAATGAAAAAGGTTATTTTAATGATAGTCTTAGGGGCTATGGTGTTGGGTGTTACAGCTTGTTCAGGCGGAAAAAAATCTGGCGGGGCAGAGCTGGAAGGGACATTAACAGAAATAATGGAACAAATATATAGTGGCGCTAACCTTGAGTTTCCGGAAATGGTGATTCAAGAAATTGACCAAGATAATGCTCAGTATTTCTTAGGGGTAGACAATGTAAAATTTGATGAAGCAATAGGATCAGAGCCAATGATGTCATCCCAAGCACACTCTGTTGTACTTTTAAGGGCATCAGAAGGGGAAGATATTGAAGCCATCAAAAAGAAGATTAAAGAAAACGTTGACGGTAGAAAATGGATTTGTGTCGAAGTAGAAGAAAATAATATTATTACTGATAACGCTGGAAATCTTGTTATTTTAATTATGGATGAGAACTCAAAAGCTATCCACAATAGTTTCTTGAGTTTAACACAATAAGACCATGTTATTTTCTAGTATAAGTTTTCTATACTATTTCCTGCCGGTTTTATTACTTATTTATTTTGCTGTTCCAAACAAATTTAAAAACACTGTTTTACTTGTTGGGAGCTTGCTGTTTTACTTTTACGGAGAACCTAAGTATGTACTTTTATTACTATTTTCATCCATTGCGGATTATATCAATAGCCTAATCATTGATCACTATAGAGGGAGAAAAATTGCTAAGGTAGCCTTAATAGCTTCTATTGCAATAAACCTATCATTACTTGGCTTTTTCAAGTACGCTGATTTTTTTATAGCCAATATAAATGGGCTATTTGGGTCTAACATAGGCTTGCTGAGACTGGCATTGCCTATTGGTATAAGTTTTTATACATTCCAAACAATGAGCTATACGATTGATGTCTATAGGGGGGATGTAAAGCCACAAAAGAACCCTTTTGACTTTGCAACCTATGTTGCCTTATTTCCCCAGCTAATTGCAGGGCCTATTGTCAGGTACCAAACCATTGCTGAAGAAATTGAGACAAGAAGTCATTCCATGGATAAGGTTGCCTATGGGGCCAAAAGATTTGTTATTGGCCTATCTAAGAAGGTTTTAATTGCAAATTCTTTAGGAGAGCTTAATGTACTGGCAATGGGGACCAAACAAAATTCAGTCTTATTTTATTGGCTAGGCGCCATTGCTTTTGCACTTCAAATATACTTTGATTTTTCGGGTTATAGTGACATGGCTATAGGCCTTGGAAGGATCTTTGGCTTTCACTTTTTGGAGAACTTTAACTACCCTTATATATCTAAAAGTATAACAGAGTTTTGGAATCGCTGGCATATGTCACTAGGCAGCTGGTTTAAAGACTATGTCTATATTCCTCTAGGAGGAAACCGGGTATCCAAAGCTAAATGGTACCGCAACATATTTATTGTTTGGTTTTTAACTGGATTTTGGCATGGGGCAAGTTGGAATTTCGTGGTTTGGGGATTATACTTTGGACTAATTTTAGTCATAGAAAAAATGTTCCTGAAGAAGTTTCTTGATAAAATACCGACTTTCTTTAATCATGCTTATGTTTTATTTTTGGTACTCATTAGCTTTGTCATCTTCAACATAGATAATATGGCAGAGATTTTAATTTACCTTAAAGGAATGTTTGGCATCCTAGATATTCCAGCTTGGAACCTAGAATCAGTGTATTACCTTAAAAGCTACGCCGTAACAATGATTATGGCAGTGATTGGAGCAACCCCATTGATAAAAAACATATTTATAAAATATAAAGAGAACCAGCTAGGGGCTTTGCTAGAGCCAATGGCTTATGTATTTCTTTTGCTTATAACAACAGGGTACTTAGTGGGTTCATCTTTTAATCCATTTTTGTATTTTAGGTTTTAATATGAAAAATAAACTGATAACAATAACCCTGTCCGCAGTATTATTATTTCTATTTATCATCAACATCTTTAGTCCTATAAGGGATGTCTCTTATAGTGAAAGACGTAAGCTTGCCCAGCTCCCTAAGCCTTCAGTTGACGGTATTATAAGTGGGGAGTTTATGAAAGATTTTGATGACTATAGCTTAGATCAATTTGCTTTTCGTAACCAATTTAGAAGCATGAAGGCGTTTTTTGATTTAAAGATACTAGGTAAAAAAGATAACAATGATATCTATGTCATCGGTGATGGTGTCTTTAAAATGGCATACCCTTTAAATGTAAATAGTGTGGATAAGATGAGTGAAAAAATGAATAAAGTCTATGATTTATATCTTAAAGACATGACTGTGTTTTATTCTATTATACCTGATAAGAATTATTTTAGAAAAGATAAAAACACCCATTTAGTAATGGATTATGACAAGCTAGAACAGACGATGTTAGAAAAGGTAAAGAATATGACCTATATTGATATTAAAGATGCCCTAGAACTAGATGATTACTATAAAACTGATAGCCACTGGAAGCAGGAGAGGCTTAGCAATGTGGTGAAGATTATAAGTAAGCAAATGGGTTTTCAAAAGGATGTTAATAATACGGCCTATACCTTAAAAACATATGAGCCTTTTTATGGGGTATATTATGGCCAAGCAGCCTTAACTATTGCGCCGGATACCTTAACCTACTTAAGAACAGATGCTATGGATAAAATGCTCGTCTACAATTATGAGAATCCTGAAGGTAAGGATGTGCCTATTTCTATCTATAACGAAGAAAAATTAGGTAAGATGGATTCTTATGATGTGTTTTTATCTGGTGCGACACCCCTGCTTACCATTGAAAATCCAGAAAATAAAAGCGGGAAAGAACTCATTATATTTAGGGACTCTTTTGGGAGTAGCCTGGCACCTCTTTTAGCCGAAGAATACAGTAAGATGACACTGATTGATTTAAGATATATTGGCCATGAGGCTGTGGGGGACTTTGTTGAGTTTGCAGATCAGGATGTTTTGTTCCTCTATAGCACCTTGATTATTAATAGCAGTGACATTATCAAATAAAGGGTGGTCCTCGGACCACCCTTTATTTATGTGTGATACAATAAGGATACTTAAGACGTTATAATCTTTAACAACAAGGGAACCGTAACCAAAGCTAAGAGTGTACTAAGAGACACCAAAACAGCAGCATAATCCCTCTCCATATCAAAACTCTCAGCCAGTATAGAAGTCATAGCAGAAGCAGGCATGGCACTCATAAGAATAAGGCAGTGAATAACCTTAGATGGGCCCCTTAGGTAGCTAAATATAAAATAGATAAAAAGAGGAATTATAATAAGCTTAGTTCCTAATCCATAATAAATAGTCCAATCTTTTAAATAATTTACAATTTTAGCCTCAGCAAGTATCCCCCCAATAATCATCATGGACAAAGGCCCTGTAATACTTCCCATGCTAGTCATAGCTGATAGAAGAGCCCTAGGCAATTCAATATGGAAGATCATAATAATAATCCCAATAAAAACAGCTATAATAGAAGGATTAAAAAGAACCTTTTTTAGCTCAGCCCCTAGATTTTCTTTTTTAGAATTCTTTTTAAATAACATAAGACCATAGGTCCATAGGAATATAACAAAAAATAGATTGAAAATCGACCCATAAATGACACCTTCAGGCCCATAGATAGATAAAAGTATGGGGAAGCCAACATAGCCGGTGTTAGGAAAAACATTGGCAAAGTGAAGAATCGTTTTTTTGTCTTCTTTTATAAAAAATACCAACAAATAGGAAATAGCTATGAGTAATAGATAAGCTATAAAACTATAGTAAAATGTTTTTACAACGTTAGCCTGAATAGCTTTATCATATGTAAAAATAAAAGAGGTAACAATCATAAAAGGAAGTGCTATTTGAATTAAAATATCGGCCAATCCTTTATTCATTTGTGCTGTAATGATCTTATGCTTATTGCCATAAAACCCAACTAATATCATACAAAACAGAGAAATAACACTTTGGCTAATAGGTGACAGTTTAAAAACCCCCTTGTTGCAAGGATAGTATTAATTATATAATATTAATAGGACTAAAGAAGTGTGTTGTTTTTATAATTTTAACGAGAAAACTTACAATACTAGGAGGAGTAGCATGAAGAAGAGACCACATATTGTAATATTTAACCCAGATCAATTTAGAACAGATGCCCTAGGCCATATGGGAAACACCGCATCAGTGACACCGAATTTAGATAAAATCGCAAAAGAAGATGGGATATCCTTTGAAAATGCTTTTTGCCAGAACCCAGTTTGTACACCAAGTCGGTGTAGCTTTATGAGTGGTTGGTATCCCCATGTAAGAGGGCATAGGACCATGTACCATATGATGGCGCCTGATGAACCAGTCCTGCTTAAAACACTAAAGGATGAGGGCTATTTTGTCTGGTGGGGAGGGAAGAATGATTTAGTTCCAGGCCAAGGTTCTTTTGAGCCATACTGCCATGTTAAACATGAGCCAAGCAAAAAACTAAGACCAGACCTGCATAGTACAGCCAAGGAGTGGCGGGGCCCCCAAGGCGGGGATAACTACTACTCTTTTTACGCTGGGAAGTTAGATGTAGAAGAAAGCAATGTCTATTATGACTCAGATTGGGATAATGTCTATGGGGCCATAGATGTGATTAAAAAAAGAAGCAATGAGGATGATCCCCTATGTATTTATTTGCCCATATCATATCCACATCCGCCTTATGGTGTAGAAGATCCTTGGTATAGCATTATTCCAAGAGAAAATGTTCCCCCAAGGATTCCCACCCCTAGTTGGGAAGACAAACCAAGTATTTTAAAAGGAATATGGGAAAGACAAAATCTAAAGAAATGGGATGAAGAGAGATGGACTGAGCTACGGGCAACCTATTTAGGCATGTGCTCAAGAGTAGACTACCAATTTGGTTTATTAGTACAAGCCCTCAAAGAAGCGGAGATCTATGAAGATACAGCCATTTTTGTCTTTAGTGACCATGGTGATTTTACCGGTGACTACGGATTAGTTGAAAAAACACAAAACACCTTTGAAGATGTTTTGACAAAAGTACCATTTCTTATAAAGCCCCCGTCATGGATAGATGTGGCACCAAGGGTAACTGATGCCTTAGTAGAGCTGATAGATTTTCCAGCAACAGTAGAAGCCCTAACAGGTATAAAACCCAAACACACCCACTTTGGTAAGTCTCTAATACCCCTATTAGAAGGCAAAACCAACACCCACAGAGATGCAGTCTTCGCCGAAGGTGGCCGCCTCAAAGGTGAAACCCACTGCATGGAAACAGAAAGCAACAGCAGCAGTAACCCCGAAGGCCTATACTGGCCAAGAGTTAACCTCCACAAAAGCCAAGGGCCAGAACACACCAAAGCTGTAATGGTTCGAACCGATCGTTACAAATACGTCCAAAGACTCTACGAAAAAGATGAATTCTACGACCTAAAAAACGACCCAGAAGAACTCTACAATATAATAGATGAACCAAGCCTAAAAGGCGAGATTATGGCCCTCAAAGAACGCCTCCTCCTCTTCTACCTAGAAACCGGAGACGTGGTCCCCCACATAACCGACCAAAGATAAATTTTCCCACAAGCCATCCGGCTGCCACATCATCCCAAAAAGGAGCCCCAGCATCCGGCTGCCACATCATCCCAAAAAGGAGCCCCAGCATCCGGCTGCCACATCATCCCAAAAAGGAGCCCCAGCATCCAGCTGTCACATGATCCCAAAAAGGTGCCCTGGCATCCGGCTCAGTCAGAAATTAAAAGTAGCCTAAGCAACTTTTAACGACGCAGGAAGTTATGTTGCGAAGGCTCCTTTCAATTTCTGACTGGGCAGTAGCCATCACCCACCCATCAAAAAAAAGACCCGCCAAAGGCGGGTCTTACATCTTCTTAAGCTTCTTTTCCGTACACTTCAATTTGTGTTAAAGCCGGGAATGGTGAAGGATCATCAGCTTTAATCATATCCTTCATCTTAACCCACTCAATTGTTTTAGGCTCAAATGTAACAACATGAGCTTTTGCTAGGCTTTTCTCCATATCGACTTGGATCTCACTACCATCTGAGAATACAAGTGTTGCCTTAACCCACCAGTTATCATGCGGGAAGTCGGCTCTTGTGTAAATAAAGATTTTATCAGTTTCTACCATACGGCCAAATTCTACAAGGATTTCAGCTTCAGGGTTTTGGTTTATCCCCCATGAATCATATGGCCATGGCCCATGATCATCATTGGCTATTCCACCATTGATAGCATTTCTAGCAGCAAAGACAGATTCGCCTCTTGTTTCAACGTTAGCACTAGCATGTGGATAGCAACCTGTGTCCCCATGCTGATCCATGACGTTTTTAGAGAGATTCTTATAAGCCTTAATCTCATGATCATAAGCAAGCCTAGCTGTCATTGTGTGAATCTTACCTGAGAATGTTTTTGGTGAGTAAGCAACCTTTTTTTCAGCAAAAGGTATTAAGAAATCCACTTCTGGTTTTGTAATATAAGTAAAAGCCTCTCCAAGTGCGTCGTCTACAGCAATAACATAAAACGCATTAAATTTATCAGTTGTAAATTGGATAATATCCCCTTCTACGTATTCATCTTTATATACTAAGAATATTTCATCAGTCGCTGTCTTTTCTTGTAAGACCTTTCCATCTGCCGATATGATTTTAAATCCTAACTTTGCCATCTTATCTCTCCTTAAATATTAAAGTTGTATTTTATACTTCCATTATAGCTTACTATCTCATATAAATAAAGCGGTTCCCAAAAAGCACAAAGAAAAACCACATAAAACTACAAAATGCCACACTTAAACCTATGGATTCTGAGTGGGTGAATGTCACATTTGCCATGGTATTTAGTCTCAGGAGAGGTACTGAAATTAGTTGTCGTAACATGAGTTGAAAAGAATTCCATATAAGCATCATCTTTCTAGATACCATTAGTATACTTTGAAATCGCTATATTTGCAATGTATAAGACGGTTATTACAATATGAAATATAAGCGAATATGTTACAATTACCAGTATAAGTGAATGAAGAATCGAAAGGTGTGGTGGATAAATGATACTAGGTGCACAATTATATACCTTAAAAGATTATATTTCAAATGAAAAAGATATTAGATACACATTGAGAGAAGTTGCAAAAATGGGATATACAACTATTCAGGTGTCAGCTATGGGACCAATAGATCCTAAGGTTTTAAAAGAGATTTGTGATGAACTATCCTTAAAAATTGTATTAACCCATGTTGATCAAAACCGTATTTTAAACGATACAAAAAAAGTTATTGAAGAACATGAAATTTTAGAGTGTGACTATATTGGAATTGGTTCTATGCCAGATAGATATAGACAATCACATTGGTTAAACCGTTTTGCCATAGATTTTAAAGAGCCAGCTAAGATGATTGCAGACTCGGGTAAACTGCTTATGTATCATAACCATGATTTTGAGTTTGAGAAATTTAACGGAAAAAGAATGATGGAAACATTAATGGAAGATTTTTCACCAAAAGAGATGGGTGTTACATTAGATACCTATTGGGTACAAGCAGCTGGCGCAGATGTTTGTCAGTGGCTTGATATATTGCAGGACCGAATTCACTGTGTCCATTTAAAAGATATGGCCATAGTCAATCAAAAGCAGGTGATGGCACCAGTTTTAGAAGGTAATATGAATTTTAAAGCCATACTGAAAAAGCTAGAAGACCTTAAAAAGACTAAATATTTATTAGTGGAGCAAGATATCTGTAGTGGTAGTCCATTTGATTGCTTACAAACAAGTTATAATAATTTGAAAAAATTAGGATATAGATAGGGGAGATATGTAATGAAAAAAGTTAGAATTGGAATTATAGGAATAGGAAACATGGGCTCAAATCATGCCAAAGAAATTATTAAAGGCAATATAAAAGGAATGGAATTAGTTGCTGTAGCAGATCGTGCTGAGCCGCGAAGAGCGTGGGCTAAAGAGACACTAGCAGAAGGTATTGAGATTTTTGAAGAGGGGATTGATTTGATTAAAAGCGGCGTTTGTGATGCCATATTAATCGCAACTCCTCACTATCAGCATCCTGAGCTTTCAATTCAGGGGTTAGAGCATGGTTTACATGTTATGTGTGAAAAACCAGCTGGTGTTTATACCAAACAAGTAAGGCAGATGAATGAAGTAGCCATGAAACATAACTTAGTGTTTGCTATGATGTTTAACCAAAGAATGATTCCAGCCTACAGGAAAATGCATGAGCTTGTTCAAGGCGGCGAACTTGGCCAGGTTAAACGGGTTAACTGGATTGTAACAGACTGGTATAGAACGCAAGCTTACTATGACTCTGGCTCTTGGCGTGCAACGTGGGCAGGAGAAGGTGGCGGGGTTTTATTAAATCAATGTCCACATAATCTTGACTTAATCCAGTGGATTTGTGGCATGCCAAATAAGGTACAAGCTTTTTGTCATAATGGAAAGTGGCACGATATTGAAGTTGAAGATGATGTTACGGCTTATATGGAGTATCCAAACGGTGCAACAGGTGTGTTTATAACAACAACAGCAGATAGCCCTGGAACTAACCGATTTGAAGTTACACTTGAGATGGGTAAACTGATTTGTGAGGATGAGAAGTTAGTTCTATATAAGTTAGACGAAAACGAACGAGAGTTTTGTAAAAAAGCAACAGATGGCTTTGCATCAATTGGTGTGACACGTAGTGAACCTGAACTTGAGGGAGAAAATACAGCTCATAACGGTATATTAAGATCATTTACACAAAGTATTTTAACTGGGACACCTATTGCAGCAGAAGGCATTGAAGGGATTAATGGCCTGACGCTTTCTAATGCTATGCACTTATCAAGCTGGCAAAAGGCACCTGTAGAACTTCCAATAGACGAAGATCTGTTTTTAGAAGAACTAAACAAACGTATTGCAACATCTAAGCAAAAGACAACAGAAGCTGTTTATTTTGATACTGAAGGAACCTATTAATCAGATTAAAGGGGGATGTATATGAAGTGTGCAATTGTAGGGTGTGGTAGTATTGCAAAAGTTCATGCAGAAGCGATTAGTAACATACCCCAAAATAGCATTGTAGCAGTAGCAGATTGTAAATTAGATGTAGCTCAAGGATTCGTACAAAACTGTAACCTAGATCAGTGCAATGTTTATAAAAGCCTAGAAGAAATGATCCAAAAAGAAGACATAGATGTTTTGCATATTTGTACGCCCCATCATTTACATGTACCCATGGCTATCTATGCACTTGAACATGATATTAATGTATTTGCAGAGAAACCCCCAGCTATTTCTGCTGAGCAATTTGATGCACTTCAATCCGTTAAGACAAAGGCGAAAATGGGCGTATGTTTTCAAAATAGGTATAACAAAAGTGTAAAAGCTATTAAAGATTTACTAGCATCAGGAGAAGCGGGTAAAATATTAGGTGCTAGGGCTTTTGTAACATGGAACCGGGGTGAAGACTACTATACAAGTAGTGATTGGAGAGGTAGCCTGGACACTGAAGGTGGCGGCGTCCTGATTAATCAGGCAATCCATACATTGGATTTATTAGGTCATTTTATGGGCAAGCCTACAGCAGTAGAGGCAACCACTATTAATCATCATTTAAAAGGCCTTATTGAGGTAGAAGACACAGTAGAGGCTTATATACAATTTAATGATATAGCCGCTAGTTTTTATGCAACAACAGCCTTTTGTATGGACTCTCCTATTGTTATTGAGCTTGTTTGTGACAATAGGATTATAAGGATGGAAGATACAGAGATTACTTATATTTTCCCTGACAAGACCAAAAAGGTCCTACAGTTTAAAGAAAAAGAAGGCCCTGGAAAAGACTATTGGGGCAGTGGGCATTTTGCTTGTATAAGGGATTATTATGATTGCTTAGAAAATAAAATTCCTTTTAAAATAGATATTAATGAAGTTGGTCATGTTCAAAGATTAATGCTGGGAATTTACGAATCAGCAAAAAACAATGCAGTGGTATATTTATAAGCATATATAAGGAGGCATTATTAATGGATAAGAAAGATGGGATGAGTTATGCACCAAAGGGTAAAGTCGCTCCGGTTGTAGGAGATAAGGAATTTGCAGTTGGGGTTACAGGGTTAGATCATGGCCATATTTATGGTATGTGTAACGGTCTGCTAGAGGCAGGGGCATGGATTAAATCTGTTTACGATCCGGATCCTAAAAAAGTTGAAGATTTTGTTAAGGCCTATCCTGATGTTATAGTAGTAAAAAGTGAAGAAGAACTCCTTAGTGACCCTGAAATTAAGTTGGTTGCAGGAGCGGCTATACCATCTGATAGATGTGCTTTGGGTCTTAGAGTAATGGATGCAGGAAAAGACTACTTTACAGATAAAACACCATTTACAACCCTGGAACAGCTAGAACTAGCTAAAGCAAAGGTTAAAGAAACAGGTAAGAAATATATGGTCTACTTTAGTGAAAGACTTCACGTAGAAAGTGCTGTTTACGCAGGCCAACTAATTGAGGAAGGGGCCATTGGTAAGGTTATTCAAGTGATTGGCCTTGGACCACACCGCTTAGGTGCAGCAGGTAGACCAGACTGGTTTTTTGAAAAAGAAAAATACGGGGGCATATTATGTGATATTGGAAGCCACCAAATTGAGCAGTTTTTACATTATGCAGGTGTAAAAGATGCCACAGTTGTTAAAAGCCAGGTTGCAAACTATAACAACCCAGACTACCCAGAGTTAGAAGACTTTGGAGATGCTATGCTAGTTGGAGATAACGGATCAACTCAGTACTTTAGAGTGGATTGGTTTACACCAGAAGGACTAGGTACTTGGGGGGATGGTAGAACTATGATTATGGGAACTGAAGGTTATATCGAGCTAAGAAAATACATTAATATAGGCGTGAGCAAAGAAGAGAATCACGTTTTCCTCGTTAATGGTGAAGACCAACAATACATTAATGTTACTGGTAAAGTCGGATTCCCATTCTTTGGACAACTTATTTTAGACTGTATCAATAGAACTGAAAATGCTATGACACAAGACCATGCATTTAAAGCAGCAGAGCTATGCTTAAAGGCACAAGTTCAGGCAGATACCCTAAATGAAGATAATAAATTTTAATTTTAACTAAACTAGTAATAGATGTCTTAGAAGAGCCATACACGTTTGTACTTAGTAAACGGTATAGGCTCTTTTTGCTAAGTAATAAAGGGTAACATTGAAGTATTTAGAGAAAGGTGAGATAATACCTAATACATAAAGAAATCAAAGGAGATTATAACATGACAAAAACAGGCAACACAACAGATTTAGGAAAAGACAAAATAGGAAGTTTGTTATTTAAATTATCCATGCCAGCTATAGTAGCACAGCTGGTTAACTTGCTCTACAATATGGTAGATAGGATTTTCATTGGGCAAATGCCAAACGGACAGATTGCTATTGCGGGGATCGGTGTGGCGTTCCCAGTTATAATTATTATATCTGCCTTTAGTGCCTTAGTTGGAATGGGCGGGGCCCCCTTAGCGGCCATAAAAATGGGGGAAGGTAATGACGACGCAGCAGAAGAAATTATGACCAATAGTTTTAGTATGCTTGTTATAATTTCACTTATAATAACAGCCCTAGTCCTTATTTTTAAGCAGCCAATTTTGCGACTGTTTGGTGCTAGCCCAGCAACCCTTGGCTATGCTGGTGACTACTTAGGAATTTACGTTTTAGGAACAATATCAGTTCAAATAGCCTTAGGCCTAAACCCATTTATTAACACCCAAGGATTTGCTAAAATAGGGATGATTAGTGTTATGGTAGGTGCTGTTACCAATATCATTCTAGATGCTATTTTCATTATAGGAATGGGCATGGGGGTAAAAGGTGCAGCTCTTGCAACAATTATAGCTCAAAGTGTGTCGGCTATATGGGTCCTTCAGTTTTTACTTAGTAAAAGGACCAAGCTTAAAATACAAAGAAAATACCTCATTCCTAAATGGACCATTGTAAAAAACACCATAGCTTTAGGGATATCCCCTTTTGTTATGCAAGCCACAGAGAGTTTAGTTTTAATATCCTTTAATAATATGCTTCTTAAATACGGGGGAGATTTAGCAGTTGGTTCTATGACCATTATGAGTAGTATTATGCAAATTATTATGATGCCAATGACAGGCCTAAGCCAAGGTGCTCAGCCCATTATAAGCTATAATTATGGCGCAAAACAAATTGATAGGGTAAAAGAAACCTTTATGATTTTATTTAAAATAGCCCTTTCTTTTACCACAATTATGTGTATTTCATTAATGGTGGTACCCCAGTTTTTTGTTGGGATATTTAATAACAATCCTGAATTTATTGCCCTGACATCTTGGACCATAAGAATATACTTTGCCGGTATTTTTGCCTTTGGTGCCCAAATAGCCTGCCAGCAAACATTCTTAGCTTTAGGTCAGGCCAAAATATCTCTTCTATTAGCCCTACTTAGAAAGATTATTTTACTGATTCCACTTATCTTTATCTTACCAAATTTTATAGAGAACAAACTATTTGCTGTTTTGTTAGCTGAACCTATTGCAGACTTAACAGCAGCGATTGTAACGACCATATCATTTGCTGTATTTTACAAGAAAACCTTGGCAGCTAAAAAGGAGGATGTTGTATGATTAAAGAAAAGATAACCTTTAAAAATAAAGATGATATTAAAATATATGTTCACAAATGGTCTCCAGATAATAACCCTAAGGGGATTGTCCAAATCGCTCATGGTATGGCTGAAAGAGCCATCAGATATGATTACTTTGCAAGAGCCTTAGTAAAAGAAGGCTTTGTTGTGTATGCCAATGATCATAGGGGCCACGGTGAGTCAGCTAGCTCTATAGAAGAGCTAGGCTATATTAGTGATGGGGATGGCTTTAGTGATATGGTGGAGGATATGAAGATCTTAACAAATATTGTTAAATCAGAAAATCCTGATCTTCCTGTTATTTTATTTAGCCATAGTATGGGATCTTTTTTAGCCCAACACTATATTCAGTTATATGGCAATGAAATTGATGGGCTTATACTATCAGGAACTAGTGGAAAACAACCGCCAACTGTAGATGTAGGAATCCTTCTGGCTAGAAGTATTATGAAACTTAGGGGTAGAAAGGCAAGTGGAAAGCTAGTAGATAAACTTGCTTTTGGGACTTATAATAAGCGGTTTAAACCAAACAGGACTAAATTTGATTGGCTCTCTAGAGACTCTAAGCAAGTTGATAAATATATAGATGATCCCTACTGTGGTAGTTTATTTCCAGTATCCTTTTTTTATGACCTGTTTGTGGGTATGAAGACTATTCATAGGCCAGAGTATTTGGCTAGGGTGCCTAAAGACCTGCCGATTTATATTTTTGGTGGACAAGATGATCCGGTGAGTAATTATGGGCTAGGCATTATACAACTAGGGGGTACTTATAAATATCTAGGTATTAGGAATATTACAAGCCGCTTGTACCCTGGAGGAAGGCATGAGATGCTAAATGAAATTAATAGGGATGAAGTAATTGGAGATATTCTGGATTGGATAGAGACAAAATAAAAAACAGCCTTAAGAAGGAATTCCTTCTTAAGGCTGTTTTTTATTTTAAGAAATACCTTTTATAATCTTTTCTTCATCATAAAAATACAATACAATTGCCCCCAGTATTGAAAAGACAATAGCTGCTACTAATGCTAACCGGTATCCCAGGCCTGTTTCAGGTCTTATAACAGCAAATGATGTGAAGAACACCATTGCCACAGATTGACCCATTTTAAAAGCAAAAGTTCTAGCAGCAAAAAACATCCCTTCACGGTTTTCATGGGTCTGGGCACTCTCGTATTGTGCAATATCAGCAACCATAGCCTGGGGCAATATACCAAGTATAGCCATAGGAATAGCGGCAAATATAGAAATGAGATAGCCATGAATAACATTTGGAATAAAAGTTAGACCACTTATGCTTGCAACGAAGAATGTAAAGGCAAAGAAAACAAAGGCGGCCATAACTAATTTCTTTTTCCCCATCTTTTTTGCAATCATATTAACAGGGATATAAAATAGGAAAGAAACTAATGTCATGACTAAAAATAAAATTGTAATCATTGTTTCTTCAAGTCCTAATAATCTTACAACAAAAAATGGTAAGCCTGTTTGAAACATGGTTAAGGCAATCCAGTAAAATATGTCTGAGAGGACGAAAATCCTAAAGTGCTTGTTTTTAAATGTTTTAAGCAGAGAATCAAAGGCTTTAGTTTGAGATGGTTCAACATGGATATAGTCTTTTTCGTTAATAAATAAGGCTGGAACCATCATACATATGAAGGAAATAACAGCAAGAATAATAAAGGTCAAACGGATTGCTGCCATTCTCTCCATGCCACCACCAATAAAACTATCCCAAATAAAAGGAGCGCCATAGGCAAGGGCAGTACCTAAGAGGAATGTAATGGATATGTAGGTTGATATATTGATCTTATCATCTTGATTACGGGCGAGTTCAGGAATAAGTGCACTGTAGGGTGTACAGTAGATAGTCATAAGTAAGTAGAATAATATAACTGAAACAAACAGCCAAAGGTTATTAAGAACACTTTGACCAGCAACAGGGGGAACAAAAATTAGGACAGTCAAAACAGCAAAGGGAAGAGCAGAGGCTCTTAAAAAAGGGATTCTTCTTCCTTTTTTATGGGTGCAACGGTCTGAAGCAGATGCAATAAGTGGATCTGTTACAGCATCAAAAATCCGTCCAACAGCTGTTATAACACCAATTAGTGTAAAAAGTCCAAATACAATGGTTCCTTGGGAAACATAGACCGTATGGCCACTAGCAACTAATTCATCAACAGGCTGGTAAAAATAAACGAGCCAGTTCACAACAATACCTGCAAGAATAGACCAACCCAGCTGTCCAATAGCAAAAATCCACATTAATTTTTTTGTTACCTTTTTCATATAAGCAGCTCCTTTTAATGAATATAATGTAAACACATTTCAATCAAGCACTCTAGCTGAGTGAGTGGGACGATAGTTGTTTCGTATGATAATACATGGGGTTGTGTGGCTAGCTTTTTACATAAGCCTATTATTGCATGACCTGTCGTGTAATAAAAAGTATCTTTATCTAGGCCACTCTTAATACTTCCATCGGCTATGCCCATCTCAAAGAATTGATCAAATACTATTTTGAACTTTAAAATGATTTGCTCATAGTTTTTGAGTTCCTCATTTGACATGCTGGTTTGAACAATCTTACCGTCAAATTCTTCTAGAAAACGAAAAAAATCAGGATGTTTTTGGAATACATGCAGAAAAAGACCGTAGAAAGATTTTAGATTCTCATATCCGCTTTTTTCCAAAGGGTTACTATCTAACATCCCATAAATTTCATTCCAAATCAAAATGGATGAGTTAATCACTAGGGTTTGTTTTTTACCAAAATATCTATATAAACTAGCTTCCCCAATAGATATATGGGAAGCGATATCTGCCATAGTAACCCCATCGATACCTTTTTCTAAAAATAATGATTTTGCTTCTTTTGTAATAGTCTCAAGACGTGTTTTTTGTAATAATGACATATAAATTCTCCTTTGCTTGACAGTGTCACTATCAATTTGATACTATAACTATCATAGCATATAAAAATGAGTTGTCAATATTTTTATAATTTTTAAAATGCTAATGGACATATAGTGAAATATAAGAAGGAGAAGGTGCTTAAAATGTGGATAATAGGGATTATAGTGTTAATAGTTATAGGTATTATTATAGTTGTTGCTAATAGTCTAACGAATATCGTTGTTTCGCCGCCTAAGAATTCTATTGAGAGGGCTATGGAACAGGAGATTAAACAAGAGTATATTAAAAAAGGTTATTATGAGAGTTTGGAAAAAGAAAGTTTTACACTCACCTCACATGAGGGGTACAGTATTGACTGTCAACTTATTAAGAATCCCCTGCCCTCAGAAAAGTATATTGTTTTTTGTCATGGCTATGGATTTAATAGAATCGGTAGTCTCAAATATGTTGATATCTTTTTAAAAGAAGGATTTAATGTGGTGCTTTATGATCACCGAAATAGTGGTGAAAGTGAGGGGGAGTACACAACGATGGGTTACTATGAAAAAGAAGATTTAAAGAAAGTGATAGATTATATTTATAATCGTTTTGGTGACCATAGTCTTGTTGGTACCCACGGAGAATCCATGGGCGCTGCGACAGTTTTGCTTCATTGCGCAGAAGATAAGCGTGTTAAGTTTGTAATTGCAGATTGTCCTTATTCAGACCTTAGAAAACAGTTAGCTTACCGCCTTAAGATAGAGCACAAGTTGCCACAGTTTCCGTTTTTGGATATAGCAAGTTTATTCTCTAAAATAAGAGCTGGATTTTTCTTTGGCCAGATATCACCTATTAAAGTAATTGCGGCACATAATGGCCTAGCTGATATGCCTATTATGTTTATACATGGAGATGCAGATGCATACATACCAGTAGAGATGACAGAGGATATGTACAAAGTGAAAAAGGGTTATAAAAAACTTTATCTTGCAAAGGGTGCAGATCATGCCATATCTGTCTGTGTTGATAGGGATAAATATACAAATGAGATTCATGATTTCTTGGTAGATGTGGGCTATTAATACGTTCATTACTTGATACAAAAAAAGAGATTAACCATGTTTAAAGTAGGTTAATCTCTTTTTTGATTAAATAATATATTTAATGTCAGCATCTTCAAAGATAGTGCTAATTTCTGCCGTGAAAAACACTTTTATATCACGAAGTTCTTCTTTTGTGTAAACAAATTTGCCGTAGCCAAATTGGCCGTATTTATAGGTTCTTATCTCATCATTCATAGGCAAAGAAGTGTCTGGAAAGACTTCTAAGATAACATTTTTGGCTCTTGTTGTATACCGGTGGGAAATCACCTCAAAGGTTAAGGGATAAGGAAAATTCAAGGGGAGTTGTTTCTTTAAATCTAGAAATAAGTTTCGATACTCTTCCTTCCAATTCTCATATAAGAAGATTGGGGCAATTATAAATCCCATAGGATAGCCAGCAGAAACAACTTTTTTACAAGCTTCTATTCGTTTTTCAAGAGAAGCAGTACCTTTCTCGTAGTCATTAATAACTTTGTTTGTATTTAGAGTAAACCTTATTTCCGTATGTCCTTTATGATTGGCATCTAATAGGGAGTCTACATCTGTGTATTTAGTAACAAATCTAAAGCGGCCCTTCTCACTATTAGCAAAGAATTCAATGGCGCGTTTTAGTGAGTGGGAGTAGGGTTCGACTGGAACAGGATCACAGGTTGCAGATCCTTCAAAAATAGTTATCTCAGGCAGGCCTTCGTCTATATATCCTTGGGCCCTGGCATAGATATCATCCGTGTTAACATTAACCCGCATATAAGGCTTATCGCCTAAGTTTGTGTTGAGATAACAGTACTCACATTGTCCTATGCAACCTGAAAATAAGGGTAATTGATAGTGAGCAGATGGTTTGCAAGTTTGGAATTTACCAGGTCTTTTAATACCGACGACAAGGGTTTTCTTACCAGCACGGTAAAAATCATAAATATTATCTCCAGGGATGTTTTCTTTAATTCTATTATTATTAAGTTCGATTATCTCTATTTCTTTATTGTCTTTAAAATAATTATATATATCTTTACCAATCTCATAGTTTAGGGTGTTTTTCTCGAATAAAATTCTTTTAGGAATAAACATAGTTGCCCCTCTCTTTACTTTTAGTATTTCAAAAAAGGCGCAATTTATACATAATTATTTTGCTTAGGATGATGATTATTAGTATAATGATTATGAGAACTAGTATTACTGAGGAGGAATTTAAAATGAAGAAAGAAAAGATTGGTTTTATCTGTGTGCATAATTCATGTCGTAGCCAAATAGCAGAGGCTCTAGGTAAGCATTTTGCCAGTGATGTTTTTGAGAGTTACTCGGCGGGAACGGCAATTAAATCTGAAATCAATCAAGATGCCGTAAGATTAATGAAAGAGATTTATAATATTGATATGGAAGAAACACAAAGTTCTAAGTTAATAGATGATATTCCGGGGCTAGATATAGTAATTACCATGGGGTGCAATGTAGATTGTCCAAATCTTCCTTGTAGGCATAGGGAAGACTGGGGACTTGAAGATCCTACAGGAAAAAGTGACGATGAATTTAAAATCATCATTAGTGAAATCGAGGCTAGGATTAAAAATCTAGCAAATAGTTTAGCATAAAAAAGGTGTCTGCTAGATCCTTTCTGGGGCATACAACTCTGGTTGTAAAAGCCTCAGAAAGGATGTAGCAGACACGATATCATAGCTAAGGAAAGTAGAACTTTCCTACTAGATAAAAACTCCTTGGTCATATTAAATTATGGCCAAGGAGTTTGACTTTAAAGAGATAGTAGTGATGAGAGCTTATACCTGCTTGATGTTCTCATAAACGTGTGTGTAGGAGAGCATAATAGCAATGGAGATGGCTAAAACAGTTTCGACACTTAAAAAAGTCCCGTTATAAATAATTGAATAAAACCACGGGTTAGCATCTCCGGCGTATTCAGCAAAGAAAATAGCCCCAGAAAGCACATGCATAAAGCCGCGTCCTACAACTGCTAAGACTGTCCCAGCCACAATTCGTGTGCGGATATTAAAGCTGCGTGGGATCATACCAGCAATTCCTAGAAATCCAAATGCTAATGGGTAATCAAGAAATAACTGTGCCCAGTGAACAATGCCGCCATCTTGTAGAAACTGTAAGAAGCCGTATGAAACACCGGCTGTAATACCAGCAACTGGCCCAAAAATAATAGAATAGAGTATAATTGGCAACATACTACCAGGTGTAATAGACCCACCTTGTGGCATGCGGTAGAGACGAATGTATGAGAGTATAAATGCCAAAGCAATGCACATTCCCCCGTAAACAATTTTGCGGGTATTATAGGCACTATCCGTAGAAAGTGTCTCTTTCTTTTTAGCTAAAATAACCCCTGCAATAATAGAAATAATTACAATAACAGCAACGATAGCCCACACCTCAGGCTTGACTTCAAAAAGCTTTTTAAATATTCCAGACATAAAAATATCCCCCTTAAGTATAATGTGTGATTCCGTAAGAGAGAAACAAAAAACAAGCATACACGAATGTGTTTGCCTGTTAATACGCACATTCGCTTCCCCGCAGCAGCATTATCTGTGGCAGGTAGAAGGGTCTGTATATAATATACACTCTCAGCATGTTGCTCCCCTAGCGGAAAATTCAATTAACATTAATATACATCACATGCTTGTATAAGTCAAGAGTATCACATAATATATGGTAATAGGAGGAATTGCTACAACAATTAACGGGAAAAGGATGCTAT
>CAZLPH010000006.1:0-30717 GCA_964561345.1 uncultured Candidatus Epulonipiscium sp. | reverse complement strand
TTAAACCATTTTACTGTTCCTGTTAATGTCATGAATTGTTTCCTCCAAATTTTAATTAATATTATTATTCTTCAAGTTTCTTACAAACAATAAAGAATCCACACATTAGTAAACACCTATATACTAGAATGTATACGCACATCATATTCATACCAGCATCCTAATGATAGATACTTACTAATATGCGGATTGCTCAATCTCGGTAATCAAACTTTCTAATTAATAGTATAACATAGATGTTCTAAAATGTACACACTTATTTTGAAATTCTTTTTTATTTTATTTTGCGACATTTCCTGCTACGTTTAGAACATCCCAGGTTCTAGAAAATGGCGGCGAATAAACAAGGTCTAGGTTACTCAGTTCATCAGTGGTCATGCCTTTATCAATAGCTGCTGCTAATACATCTACTCTTAGAACTGCTCCAACCTTCCCAATTATTTGCCCACCTAAAATAACTTTTGTGTGTTTATCGTAAATTAGCTTTACATAAATCTTCTCAGCACCAGGGTAATAATTGGTTTGATTTTTATCCGTAATAAATACACTGCCATATTCAAGGCCCATTTCTTTTGCCTCTTCTTCTGATATACCTGTTCTGCCTGCCTCCATGTCCATAACCTTAATAGCTGCTGATCCTAAAGTGCCTGGGAAAGTATTATCCCCGCCTACTAAATTTTCCCCAATCATCCGCCCTAGTTTATTAGCAGTCGTTGCTAGAGGAATATAGACATTTTCTTTTTTTATCTTATGATAAACCGTTGCACAGTCACCTGCTGAGTAAACATCTTTTAGGCTTGTCTTACCATACTCATCAACAATAATAGCACCATTTTTTAGCATGTTAATACCCGTTTCTTTTATAAAACTTGTATTTGGTCTTACCCCTGTGGCAATAATAACAACATCTGCTGGGTACTGGCCTTTATCTGTTACAACTTTAGAAACCTTCGTATCTCCTTCTAAAGCTTTGACCATTTCAGATAGATGAAGGGCTACATCATGAGCCCTAAGTTCTTCTTCCATTAGGTCCGTTATTTCACCATCAAAAGATCCTGGCATAACTGTCGCATCTAACTGAATAAGCCTAACGCTCTTACCTAACTCCTTCATAGCTTCCACAAGTTCTATTCCCACATAACCTGCCCCAATAATAACAATATCATTATTCGTTTCCTGACTTACAGCCGCTTTAATACCCTCCCCATCATCCATATTCTTTAGGGTAAACACATTCTCTAATTCAACATTCTTAATAGGGGGGATAATTGAATCTGCACCTGTTGCAATCATTAACTGATCATAATAATCTTCAAAAACATCACCACTTATTAAGTTTTTAACCCTTAGGGTTTTCGCTTCTGGGTCTACGGATAAAACTTCATGGCTCACATTTGTGCTAATGCCTGACTTTGTTGCTTGCTCCACTGTTCGTGCTATCATTTTGTTAGGGTCTGAAAAGAACCCCCCGATATAATATGGCATGCCACATGTTCCTAAAGATATAATGTCTGTTTTTTCGTATAAAATAATTTCTGCTTGCTTATCTGTCCTAGCAGCTTTTGCTGCAGCACTCATTCCAGCAGCTATTCCACCTATAATTACTATTCTCATTCAAACACTCTCCTTTTTGACATTACCATTCTTATATACTATGATACTACAATATATGCTTTTTAGCTAATCTTACTCTTCATTTCTAAATATTCATCATAAGGAAGAGATTTGTCAATTATTCCTTCTGGTGTAATTTCTATAATACGGTTGGAAATGGTTTGAACCAATTGATGGTCATGAGATGTAAATATTACGTTCCCTGGAAAATCAATTAGGCCGTTGTTAACAGCTGGAATAGATGCAAGGTCAAGGTGATTGGTCGGTTGGTCTAGCATTAAAACATTAGATCCTGAGAGCATCATACGAGATAGCATACAACGTACCTTCTCCCCTCCCGATAACACCTTAGCTGCCTTAAGAGCATCTTCACCTGCAAATAACATTCTTCCTAAAAATCCACGTATATAGCTTTCTGCTTTTTCTTCTGAGTATTGACGCATCCAATCAACAAGTGTTAGGTCACAGTCATCAAAAAACGCACTGTTATCTTTTGGGAAATAAGATTGGCTTGTGGTAACGCCCCACTTTACAGTTCCCTCATCAGCTTCCATTTTTCCTGCTAGGATTTCAAATAGTGCCGTTACACCTATCTCATTTTGCCCAATAATAGCAATTTTATCATCTTTTCCTACTCTAAAGGTAATATTATTTAGGACCTTAACCCCATCAATGGTCTTAGAAAGCCCTTCTACAGATAGAATTTCATTGCCTACTTCGCGGTCTGGTTTAAAGCCAACAAAAGGATACCTTCTTGAAGAAGAAGGCATTTCTTCAATTGTAATCTTATCTAGTAATTTTTTACGAGATGTTGCTTGAGAGGACTTAGATGCATTTGCACTAAATCTTGTAATAAAGCTTTGAAGTTCTTTAATTTTATCTTCACTTTTTTTATTTTGATCTTTAAGCATTTGTTGAACCAGTGCACTAGATTCATACCAGAAGTCGTAGTTTCCAACATATAATTTAATCTTCCCATAGTCAATGTCGGCAATATGGGTACACACTGTATTTAAAAAGTGACGGTCGTGAGAGACAACAATGACAGTCCCTTCAAAATTAAATAAGAAATTCTCTAGCCACTTAACAGATTTTAAGTCTAAATCGTTGGTAGGCTCATCTAAAAGCAGAATATCTGGTTTACCAAATAAGGCTTGGGCTAAAAGAACCTTTACCTTGTCCCCACCATTTAATTCACTTAAGGTTTGGTAATGTGTGTCAACTGTTAAGCCAAGACCTTGTAACATTTGAGCAGCTTCTGATTCCGCTTCCCATCCGCCCATTTCTGCAAATTCTGCCTCTAGTTCCGCCGCCCTTACACCATCTTCGTCAGAAAAATCTTCTTTTGAGTATAAGTCATCTTTTTCTTTTGTAATCTCATAAAGTTTTGGATTCCCCATTGTCACAGTGTCTAGTACAGTTGATTCATCATAGGCATAGTGATCTTGCTTAAGCACTGACATTCTAGCTCTTGGGGCTAGGTGGACTTCACCTGATGTTGGATCAATTTCTTTTGATAATATCTTTAGAAACGTGGATTTCCCCGCTCCATTTGCACCTATAAGTCCATAGCAATTTCCTGCATTGAATTTTATATTTACATTGTCAAAAAGTTTGCTAGCCCCGTATTGAAGGCTAATATTCGTTGTTGAAATCATTTATAATCATCCTTTTTATTTCTATTATAATGTCTTAAGACATTATAACACACTTAATCCAAAACAAAAAACACCTTTATTTTAAAAGGTGTTTTTTGTTTTGACCTTGTGACCAAATCTCATTAGTTCTTTGAAGTCCCTATGCCTATTTAAGTGCATGATTAATTTTATTAATTCGCTTACAAAAATAACACTTACTGATAATAAAATTATTTTCATCCACATTATTGGAGACAAAGATACGGCATTAAAAAAACCTTTACATGTTTCTGTTAGAATAATTTGTAAGACCATGGTCCCTAAAATGACTTGAATGGCTATTTTATTATTTTTAAAGTTTGGAAGAATACTTTTTAAACCAAATTCCCTACAGTTAAAAGCATTCATCAAGGCACACATAGCAAAAATACTAAATAAAACAGTTTGCATTTCATTGTTTGCTATGTTTGCCCCTAGGATGTTAAAGCGCATTTGCAAGTAAAGCAAACTTGTAATATATAGTGCGTTAGACAGCATACTAAAGAACATAGACCTTGTAATAATATTGGCTGTTTTGCTAATGGGTTTCTTTCGTAGCACTGATGACCTTACAGGCTCTAGGCCTAATGCTAAAGCTGGGGGTCCATCCATAATAATATTAACCCAAAGAAGTTGAATGGTTGTAAAGGGCATTTGATAGTCGCCAATTTGTGAGATTATTGCAATTAGGAAAGCAATAATATTGACTGTTATCTGAAACTGAATAAACCTTTGAAAGTTTCGGTAGATCCCCCTTCCCCATTTAACCGCCTGTATAATGGTTCCAAAACTGTCATCTACCAAAACAATATCCGCTGCACTCTTGCTTACTTCTGTGCCTGCTATGCCCATGGCAATACCCACGTCAGCCTTGGTAAGAGCTGGCGCATCATTAATTCCATCTCCTGTTACAGCTACTATTTCCCCCTTGTTTTGTAAGGCTTGTACAATCCGCATTTTTGTTTCTGGCTTAGATCTGGCCACAATACTAATATAATCAATTTCTCTTTCTAACGCCTGGTCTGTCAACTGATCTATATAACTAGCCTCTACGGCCCTTTGCATATCGTTGACAATCCCCAACTGCTGACCAATGGCTATAGCCGTATAAATATTATCTCCTGTTAACATCTTTGTTGTAATCCCTGCGCCCCTAGCCAGCTGGACCGCTTCCCTAACCCCTTGCCTTAGAGGGTCTTGTATCCCAACAAATCCACCAAAAACCAATTCTTCTTCCAGCCCCTGCCTATGGACATCAATGGTTTTTGGAAAAACCCTATAGGCAAAAGCCATGGTCCGCATAGCTTGTTCTTGTAGATTTTTTATTTTTTTAAATATACTTTCTTTTCTCATATTAGAACACCTCATAACAACCCCATTTAAATATTCATAATGGCACATCTCTAATACTCTCTCTGGTGCTCCCTTAACCAAAAGTATATATTCCTTATCTGTTTCTATAATCGTGCTCATTCGCTTACGCTCTGATGTAAATGGGGTTTGAGCCACAATTTTCGACAGTTGCCGCCTTGCTCTATAGTTAACCTTTTCATGTAATAGCAAAAGTGCACATTCTGTTGCACTTCCTAAATAATGATACTCTCCATCTTCCTTATGGATATCTGCTGTAGAGTTTATAAGGCAATTATCTATAAAATACCCACCATTATCTAGCTTACCTGTTTCTATTATCTCACCCTCTATAAATTTTCCTCCTGTGTATACCTTTTCGACTTTCATCTTGTTTTGCGTTAAAGTTCCCGTCTTATCTGAACAAATAACACTGATAGCCCCTATGGTTTCACAAGCTTCCTTCTTTGTCACCAAGGCATTAATTCTTGCCATCTTTTGCATGGTTATGGCAAGGGTCATATTAACCATGGTTGGTAAACCTTCCGGCACTGCTGCTACAATTAAGGCAACACAGACAATAAACACATTATTTAGGGGTTGAATAGACAATAGGAAGCTTCTAAATCCTGTAAAACTAAGCCTCAGGGTTTTATCTGCTATCATATTTCCTGTCATGTAGATAAATAACAAAGCCGCTATAAAAGTTGATATTTTAGATATGGTTGTCCCTAATTTACCTAGCTTTATTTGCAAAGGTGTATCCACACTCTTATGGGATAAGTTTTTTGCAATACGCCCCATCTCTGTCTGGTCCCCAGTTGATGTCACAACAACCTTTCCCCTCCCGTAAGATATAAGGGTTCCGGCAAATAGCATGTTGCTTTGTTTAGCTGGAATTGGGTCTTGTAGGATCTTACCCTTTTCAGATTGGATAATTTCCATTTCCACAAGCCTAACCTCTTTTTTGGCCTCATCTGCTTCTCCTGTTAGCATGTCCTCTCTTACCTTTAAATCATAACTTTCTATAATTCTTCCATCTGCCGGGACCATATCACCCATTTCTAGCATGATAATATCCCCAGGCACTAGCTTACTTTTATTAATTTCAAAAATCTCACCGTTTCGTATGACTTTTGTCTCAATATCTTCTGTCATCTTAGATAAAGCCTCTGCTGCTTTTTTAGACCTTCCTTCTGTTATAAGACCAATTAGTATACCCACACTAATAGCTATGAGGATTCCAAGCCCGTCTTGATATTCCCCCACTACCAAACTAATTCCTGCTGCTATTAAAAGTATAACCATCATCTGTTCACTAATAGCTTCCCATAGTTCTTCCCAAATAGAGGCCTCTTTGTGCTTTGAAAACTTGTTTTCACCATATTCCTCAATCCTTGTAGCTGCTTGATCCTTTGTAAGTCCCCTATCCCCTTCTACTCCTAGAGTCTCTAAAACATTATCTACTTCTTCTGCAAAAAACTTCATTCCATCCCCCCACATCCATAAATTTCATCTATTGTCATTATATCATTTATGGTAATTATTTACAATCTAATCATTATATTACATTATCTTGCCACCTTCAAACACTTTACATTTACTTATGATTAGAGTATTATTAACTATATGCAAAGGGGGGAAATTTATGTTTAAAGATTTTAAAGAGTTCGCAATGAAAGGCAATGTTTTAGACTTAGCTACTGGGGTTATTATTGGTGGCGCTTTTGGAAAGATCGTAACATCCTTAGTAAATGATATCATCATGCCACTGATTGGGTTACTATTAGGTGGCCGTAGTTTTGAAGCACGTCACCTGTTACTTAAGGAAGGTGTTGGCGAAGAAGCGGATCTTATTCTTCAGTACGGAATGTTTCTCCAATCCATTTTAGATTTCTTAATTATAGCTTTTTCTATCTTTATCTTCATAAGGCTTATTATGACGTTTAAAAAGAAGGAAGAAATCAAAGAAGAGCTAAAAGCAGACCCAGTCCCAACCAATGAAGAAATACTATTAACGGAAATAAGAGATTTACTAAAAAACCAATAATAAAAGTGTCTGTTACACCTTTCCAAGGCATACAACTCTAGTTGCAAAAGCCTTAGAAAGGTGTAACAGACACCATAATATGGTAAGGAATGCTATTTATCTTTTGATAAATAGCTTTTTTATTTTGTCCTCTTTGACCATGTTTTTCATAAGGGCAAAAATCGGGACAAATAAATTAATCGTTGCATTATAGCCAGCTTCCATCTTTTCATTAATGGTTTCTTGAGAAAAATCAAATAGGCCCTCATTATAGACCCTTGTATTTTCTTCTAGGGCAATGTCAATAATATGCACCCCCGGAAAGCCTTTATGGTCAATAACATCTTCTGGGCATAGACGAACCACAATAATAATATCACAATTCTCCTTATACACTGGAGCAATAGGCACATTATCTTGTAAGCCACCATCTAGATAAAGTCTGCCACCTATATCCACTGCATCATAAAGACCGGGTATGGCAGAACTGGCTAATAATATCTTTTTTATGGTCTCATTTGGGTAATCTGCTATTTTAAAGTATTTTTCATCTTTTAGAACTAAATCAGCACAAGTACAGTAGCAAGGAATTTTAGCGTTAAGTGCTTGATCTATATCTAAATATTTATCCATCACCCCAACAAGTCCTTCACTTGAAAACTCGCCCTCATACAAAAGATCTGGTTTTAAATCTAATATTTTATTAATTCTTGCGGCTGTATTAAAAATTCTCATTTTACCTTGTAAGATGAGATCCTTTTTATCAATGGGTAATATTTCATCCTGGTGCAAGCTTACCCAAGCCTTTTTGGCATTGTCTAAGTCACCTTGCATAAAAAGCATGGCATTCAAGGCACCGATTGAAGTTCCTGAAATAACTTGTATATGTTTGGCTATTTCTAATTCCTCTAAAGCTTCCCACACCCCTATTTGGTAAGCTCCCCTTCCCCCACCGCCTCCTAAAACTAAGCCTAATTTCATTTTAAAACCACCTATCTGTATTATTACCTTTACATCTAGTATAGCACTATGAAAGCTTGGGGTAAATAAAAAGCAAATCTCCTTTGCTAGAGATTTGCCTTTTATTATTTTTTTCTTTATACAAGTCCTGAAAGAATAGATGATCTTACAATAATACCTAGTAACTTTTTAGTTTCCTCATCAGCAACAGCTATAGGGTACTTGGTTTCTGATGCTTTTTCTATTAGGTCCTGGACGTAGTCCTCTGGTGAAGTTGTAAAATAGTCCGTTCTTAATATATCTTCTAATTTCTTCTTATCTTTAATAGCTTGTAAAGCATCTTCCATGGTAACAATACCTTGCAAGATCATTGCTTTGTTAACAACAAATACACTCGCTATTCCGTTAGCACGCATTTCTTTTACTGCCACATTAGGACCATCCTTTAAGGATACAAGTGCTGTGGATTTTGTCATAATATTTTTAGCTTGAAGAATCTTTGTACGGTCAATGTCTTTTACAAAGTCTTCAATGTACTCATTAGAGGGAAATTCAATTATTTCTTCAGGTGTACCAACTTGCACTATTTTAGCATCTTTCATAACTGCAACACGGTCACCAAGTTTAAAAGCCTCATTAATATCATGGGTAATAAAAATAATCGTCTTTTGAAGCTTTGATTGCAAGCTTAAAAGCTCTAGTTGCATCTCTCTCCTTATTAATGGGTCTAGGGCGCTAAATGGCTCATCCATTAATAATACGTCTGGGTCATTAGCAAGAGCACGGGCTAGGCCTACACGCTGCTGCATACCACCACTAAGCTCATTAGGATACATGTCTTCCCAGCCACCTAGTCCAACAATCTCTATGTTCTCCATTGCAGTTTTTCTGCGTTCATCTGCTGGAACACCTCTTACCTCAAGACCATACTCAACATTTGCTAAAACCGTTTTGTGGGTCAAGAGTCCAAAGTGCTGAAATACCATTGCAATCTTATTTTGTCTCATTTTTCTAACGTCATGTTTATCATATTTTACGATGTTCTCACCGTCTAAGAATATATTCCCTGCTGTTGGTTTATTCAGTAGGTTTAAACACCTAATAACACTAGACTTTCCACTGCCTGAGAGTCCCATAATAACAAAAATTTCACCTTCATAGACTTCAAAGGAGACATCACTAACCCCCACTGCTTGACCTGTTTCCTTTAGAATTTCATCTTTGGTCTTGCCCTTCTTTAGCCTTTTGAGAGCTGCTTGTGGTTTATTGCCAAATATCTTAATTAAATTTTCAACTTTTATTTTTGCTTCCATTTTAGCACGCACCTTAATCTTCATTTTCATTATGATAGTTAAATTTATTAGCCACACCTTGTGTTAATCTGTCTATGATAACAGCTAAAAACACAATACTTATTCCTGCCTCAAATCCCATGGCTATGTCTAATCTATTGATAGACGTTAAAACATTAAGCCCTAGCCCTTTAGCACCAATCATTGATGAGGTAACAACCATAGCCATAGCCATCATGGTTGTTTGGTTAATTCCTGTCATAATTGTGGGAAATGCTTGTGGTAATTCAACTTGTAATAAAACCTTCCAAGGCGGGCTCCCAAATGAATGGGCCGCTTCTAACATTTCCTGTGACACGCCTCTTATAGCTAGGGTTGTTAAACGTATAGCCGGTGGCGTTGCATATATAATTGTTGCAAATACCGCTGGCACCATACCCAATCCAAAAAACATAACTGCTGGAATTAGGTAAACAAAACTCGGCATGGTCTGCATAGCATCTAGTAAGGGATTAATAAAGGTTGATGCCCGCTTACTGTAAGCTGCTAAAATTCCTAAAGGAACACCAATCATAACAGAAATTAAAACCGATGTAATAACGATTGCAAGGGTTATAGCCATCTCTTGCCAAAGCCCCATGCCCCCGATCGTAAATAACATTATACCGTAAACTAGGCCCGATTTCCATGTACTTACATAAATCCCAAGTAAAACCACCGCTACAATAATAATATACCACGGAATCCATAGTATAAAGTTTTGAACAGCTAGTAAAAAACCTAGTGTTCCTTTGGTTATTGCATCAAATACTGCTTCCCCATGCGTCACTAACCAGTCAACCATGCTATCCACATAGCCACCTAAACTAAAACGAATCATATCTGGAAAATTGTTCATAATTGCGTACAACTATATATATATACAGCTGTAACTTCACCGCCCCTTCGCGTCTTAATAATTATCTTACTTATAGTGCTGCTTTAACTTTTTCTGCTATATCTGCTGGTAACCATGATGTCCATAATGCTTCATGTTCCTTAAAAAACCACATGGCTGCTTCTTTTGTTTCAACGTCGTTGTCTTGCATATAAGCAAGGGCATCACTTGTAATCTGGCTACTGGTTTTGTAATTTGATAAGAATTCAACAAGTTCCGGAGCCTCCTCTGGCAAGTCTTTATAAACTGCTACTGTAACTGGCATAGGTGGAAAAGCTGATCCATAGCCATTTTCCCATTTTTCAGCGTCATAAGGCTCTTCTTCAAGCAAAGTCATATCATACTTACCTAGAACCCATGTTGGCTCCCAGTAATATCCAACCCATGGTTCGCCTTTTCCTACTGCTCCCGCAAGTGAAGCACTAAGGCCTGTATCTGATCCTGGGCTAAAGTAGTTAAAGGTTTCATCTAACCCATAAGTCTTTACTTTCTGTTGCATGATATTATCAACATTCCATCCTGGCGGTGATCCATAAATCCTACCTTTGGTTGGTTCTTCTTGATCTTCAAATACCTCCCAGTATTTCTCAAGGTCTTGCATTGTCTTTAAATCCGGTGTTAATGGTTCTATCCCTTTATCCGGGTCACCCTCTATTAAGTAAGTCGGTACATATAATCCCTGGGCATTATCATCAAAGTTAATGGATACTTCTTTAATATCTCCAGCTTCAATTGCTTCTGGATACACCTCAAGTAGATTGTCTGTCCATACCTCCATATATACATCTATGTCACCTTTTCTAAATCCAGCAAAGGTTGCTGCTGTTGAGCCTGGTAATATATCTGTTTCATAACCATAGCCGTTTTCTAAAATAAATCCTGCTATATCATTGTGGAATTGGATACTTTCCCAACCTGCATCAGCAAATATAATGGTCTTCTTCTCATCCCCTGCAGTGTCTTTTCCACTGTTTCCGTTAGAGCATCCAGCAAGGAGTGCTACTGACACACCTAGTGCTAAAACCATCCCTAACAATTTTACCCTACTTCTACTTTTGATTTTCATAACGTTCCTTTCTTCCTACATTTCCTTGTTTTATTATTTGGCAAAACTAACAACTTAATTCTATACCATGGGTTGTTAGTTGTCAAATCCATTGACTTGAATAAGATTTAAAGGGCTGTTTCATAACTGATAAATACGTTATGAAACAGCCCTTTAATGGATTTTTATATGATATTTTGTTTTAAGAACACCCTAACAGCGTCGTAGACCTCTTCATCCCCAATAACCACTAGTACATCGCCCTTCTCAAAGGTTGCGTAAGGGCCAGGGGATAAGATGGTAGTATCTCCTCTTTTGATACCAACAATGGTTGCCCCTGTATGCTGCCAAAACTTCACACTTTCTATTGATTCACCAAGTATATTGGAGTCTATTGGGATTTCTATTTCTAAAGGCGTAATAGGTGTAATATTTTTTAACCTACCTGAATAATCTATTATTTTATCAATTGATTTGATTATTTCTTCATCAATTTTTCTTTTTTCAGTGATTAGTGAGAGTATTTTCTTTCTATGGCTTGCAATACTCTCAATGTTTTGGAACTTATTAATATACACAAAGGCATTTTCTTTGGATATAATGGTTATACCACTGCCCCTTGAAGACTGGACAACACCAACATCTTCTAGAAGTTTAATGGCCCTTCTAATGGTTTCAGGTGACACATTATATTTCCCTGCAAGAGTAGACCTACCATGCAGCCTCTGTCCCTCCGCCATGTGGCCTTTGTAAATACCTGTTGCAATATCCAAGGCTATTTTCTGATACCTTGGTAATGAAGCTTTTTCAAAAATAACACTCACCCCATCCTTAACGTTGCTTGTTAATAATATTACCTTTAATAATATCATCTTTGGGGTAAAGTGTCGACTTATATTATTTTATAATAGTTGTTCCTGCCTTGCCTGCCATGGCATCTTTCAACAGGTCCATAGATGTAATAATCATTTTACCTCCGCCATTTTCCACATAGTCAATGGCTGCACCTATTTTTGGCCCCATACTCCCTGGCGGAAACTGCCCTTCTGCGGCATACTTTTTGGCATCTGCAATGGTGAGGGTGGGTAAAAACACTTGATCTGCTTTGCCAAAATTATAAGCAACCTTAGGAACACCTGTTAAAATCACAAGGTGCTGGGCACCGATTAGATTGGCCAACAAACGAGAACCATGGTCTTTATCAACAACCGCTTCCACGCCTGTTAAAACACCATTTTCTTCTGTAACGGATATACCGCCTCCCCCAAGTGCAATAACAACATGCCCCTCTTCAGCTAACTGTTTGATTGTTGCTTTTTCAATAATATCCACTGGCATTGGTGAGGCAACAACCCGTCTGTAGCCTCTGCCGCTATCTTCTACCATATTATACCCTTTTATCTTGGCTAATTCTTCTGCTTCTTCTTTTGTATAGAAAGGTCCTATTGGCTTTGTTGGGTTTTTAAATGCAGGATCTTTTGCATCTACAACGATTTGGTTTAAGAGGCAAAGAACTGATTTATCTATTTTTCTTTTTCGGAGTGTATTAATCAATGATTTTTTTATCATAAATCCTAGTTGCCCCTGAGTTTCAGCCACACAAACATCAAGTGGCGCCGTTGGAACAATATCCTTTGCAGCTTCATTTTGAAGCAAAAGATTCCCAATTTGTGGTCCATTCCCATGAGTAATAATAATATTATAACCATCTTCCACAAGGTCTGCTATGTAGCCACAACTTTCCTCTATGTTCTCATATTGCTCTTTGATTGTCCCTTTTTGCCCCTCACGGATGATTGCATTCCCACCAAGTGCAATTACGATTGTATCCTTCATATAAATGCCTCCTCTATATACTTTGTATTTATCTATTGGTAATTATACTATTCTTTTAATTGCCTGACAATATATTCTTTTATCAATCGACATATTTTATGCAAATTAAAAGGCTTCTCACAAAGAGAAGCCTTTTGGTCCTATTAATGGGTCCCCACTAGCTCGTTTAAATTATCAGCAATAGCGGCAACTTCTACCATTGCTTCTGAAACCTCTGCCGTAACCCGGGTTTGAATATCTGTTCTTAATGAAATCTCTTCAAAATGAGCTGCATTTTCTTCTAGAGTAGCTGCAATCTCAATAATATCTTTATCAATTATATCAAATTCATTTTTTATTGTATTCACTAGGATAAATTCTTGGGCTATTTTTGTCCCAACCAAATCAAAATTATTTTTCATACTAATAATTCTCTCATCTAAATATTCCATTGCTTTATAACCATTTACTATGGCTGACTGGCCAGCGCCAACTTCGCTAATAGCCGTATTTGTTGATTGGATAAGCTCCATAATAATCTCGCCTATACCACTTGCTAGCTGCTCACTTTGCTCAGATAGATGCCTAATTTCTTCCGCAACAATTGCAAAACCTCTCCCATTTTCTCCCGCTCTTGCTGCTTCTATAGAAGCATTTAAGGCTAACAAGTTTGTTTGATTAGCAATATTTGCAATACCATCTATAAAACCACGAATATCTTCTGTCCTGGTTGCAAGTTCTTGAATGGTGCTAAAGCTCCCCTCAGCTGCATGTTTCATTGTATCAACCTGGTCTCTAAGTCCTCTTATGGCCTCTTCACTCTGGCTCACATCCCCTAGTGTTTCCTTAAAGTGTTTATTAATTTCTCCTACGATGCTATGAACATTCTCCGTGGTCTCCTTGGAAACATTCGAACTTTTACTAACACTAGAAATTGTTGTAGCCGCCGCTTCAACGCTAGTGGCTAACTCTCTTATGGAACTTGCTGTTCCGTAAGCACTTTCTTCACTAGATGCCATTTTTTCATTACAAAAGTTTGTTTTTGTATTTAGGATTGTTGTGGCATTTGAAATTTCATTAAAGATGGCCTCTATTTTTCCTAAAGCCTCTTGGCTTCTTAGTCCTTGTTCTTCTGCTTCTGTAATTTTCTCTTGGCCCCAATTGGTTAACAAAATAAGAACAATAAAAGAGCAGATAATAGCAGCCATTGGTGATATAAAGTCAACAATGGCAGCACCTTGGCCAACTAATAAGACTGGATTAATAAAATAAACCCCCACCAACACAATCATTAGTCCAATACCATATCCAACCATTAATTTCCTGTTAAAATACAAACTTTGCATAACCAGTGATACTATGTATATATTAAACATTCTAGGGTTACCACCACTGCTAGCCGAGAAAATAATCACAAAAATTGCTGCTATACTAACTAACATGGTTCCTTTTACTTTTTCATTAAAAGGAATAAAATACATAATAGTTACTAAAACCCCTGCTATTGTGGTGGCTTTAAAAGCAGAGATCCCTACTGCTGTCCCGTCAATAAAAGCTAATCCTGTTAATAAAATCACAAAAAACCATACAAAGAATAAATTTGCCTTAAGTGCTTTCTTCATTATAATCCTCCTATTTTTCTATTGTATTAAATGCTTAATTTTTATTAAAATTGCTACAAGCTCTATGATACCACATTCTGTATATTATCATAGATAGTTATATTATAATACATATAACGTTAAGTTTCTTGAGAATTTAATATTGGAACCTATCTACTGCTTCTTTCATTTGGCCTGCTAACTTTGCTAAAAGAATACTAGCTTCTGATATTGCTGATAAATTTGTCATAATCTCAATAATTCTTTCTTGCTTATTAAGCATTTCTTGCCCTGATTCATTTATTTGATCAATTAGATGGTTCATACCTTCTATGGACTTAGAAATACCCATAAATTTGTTACTTGTTTCATTTATACTTTTATTTTGTCTTTTAGATATTTGGGAAACTTCTTCCATAGCCACAACAGCATGGCTAGTCTCCTTGTTTAAATTAATGACTATTTCAGCAATATCTGCCGTAAATCCAGTGGATTGTTCTGCTACTTTTTTATTTCATCTGCAACTACTGCAAACCCTCGTCCTGCCTCGCCTGCCCTAGCTGCCTCAATAGCAGCATTTAAAGCTAAGAGATTAGTTTGATCAGATATGCTCCTATATAATCTTTTGGAAAGTTTATGTCACCATTTGTCGTTACTGCTTTAAACTTTGGCGCTGGGTCACCTATTAGCGGCATTGTGTTAACTTGATTTTCTTCCATTTTATATCCCCCTTATATGATTTTATGATATAAAGATACCTTTTGATATCTTTAGTATTAACTTTTTAAATGAAGGTAGTTTGTTTAATAATGATTATCCTTCGCATTAAGTACCATACCATGACCTAATATGTCAAACTACTCCTAATTTTCCATTAAATTTTGTTACGTTAACATATTCACAAAACTACTTGACAAACTCCTAAGTAAGAGCTATTATTAAGTAGTATTCATTACACATAGCAAGTAAAAAAATTAAACATATAATAAAAGGAGTGTTTCAATGTCAAATTTAATTGGAAAGAAAATTACAGACTTTAAGGTACAGGCATATCATGAAGGTGATTTTAAGGAAGTGACCCAAGACGCATTAAAAGGTAAATGGTCTATTTTCTTTTTCTACCCAGCAGACTTTACTTTCGTTTGCCCAACAGAACTTGGCGATTTAGCTGATAACTACGAAAAGTTCAAAGAAATTGGAGCTGAAATCTATTCTGTCTCTACAGACAGCCACTTCGTTCATAAAGCATGGGCTGATGCATCTGATACTATCCGCAAAATTCAGTATCCAATGCTTGCAGATCCTACTGGCGCACTTTCAAGATTCTTTGGGGTAATGATTGAAGAAGTTGGCCAAGCTCTAAGGGGTACCTTCATTGTTAACCCAGAAGGAGAAATCAAAGCTTATGAGGTACACGATTTAGGAATTGGTAGAAATGCCGAAGAACTTCTTAGAAAAGTACAAGCAGCCCAGTTCATAGCTGAAAATGGCGATCAAGTATGTCCTGCAAAATGGACACCTGGTTCTGATACACTAACACCTAGTCTTGACTTAGTCGGTAAACTTTAAACTAGGGTAACCATATACAAGACTATTAAAGGGACCTTTTCCTAAGCGCCCCTTTAATAGTCTCTATTTATATATTCAAATTGTAAAGGACGATGTAAAGATGGATAAAATATATGATTTGCTAATTATTGGCGGCGGCTCTGCAGGACTTTCTGCTGGAATCTATGCCGGCCGAGCTAAGCTAGATACTTTAATTATAGAAAAAGATAAAATAGGTGGTCAAACAATAACTACCTTAGAACTTGTTAACTACCCTGGTATTCGCAGAACAACAGGACCAAAACTAATGGATGACATGCGACTCCACGCTTTAGATTTCGGTGCCGAGTTTACCTTGGCCGATATTGAAAACGTAGATTTTTCTAGTGATATTAAACTCCTTTACACAAGCCAAGGTGTTTTAAAAGGCCATTCAGTCATTATAGCTACTGGGGCTGTCCCTTGTACTCTGGGGTTTCCTGGGGAGGCAGAATTTACAGGTAGAGGGGTCGCTTACTGTTCTACTTGTGATGGTGAATTCTTTGAAGGCCTTGATATATTCGTTGTTGGAGCCGGATATGCAGCTGCTGAGGAGGCTCTCTTCCTGACACGGTTTGCTAAAAAAGTAACGGTTATTGCAAGAGAGCCTGAATTTACCTGTGCTAAAAGTATTGCAGACAAGGTCCTATCTCATCCTAAAATAGAGGTAAAGTTCAACACAGAAGTTGTTGAAGCTAAAGGGGATGATATGCTTAGATCTGCTAAGTTTATTAATAATCTAACAAAGGAAAGGTTTGAGTATCATGCTTCTAAAGAAGACCAGACCTTCGGTTTATTCATCTTTGTTGGCTACGCTCCAGCCACTGAGGTTTTTAAAGGTCATATAGACATTGATGATCATGGTTATATTCCAACAAAAGAGACAATGGAGACCAATATAGCTGGGGTTTATGCCGCTGGAGATCTTAGGCCAAAATCACTTAGGCAAATTGTAACCGCCGTAGCTGATGGGGCCATAGCTGCAACAGATGTTGAAAAATACGTCGCTGACCAAAAAGACAGACTTGGTATTAAAGAAACCTATTCTAATGATAAGCCAAAACCACTAGCCCCAGAAGAACCGCCTAGCTCTGACAGGGAGTCTTCAGAATCTATGGATTTATTAAGTGACGATATGAAAAGCCAACTTAAGAGCATCTTTGCTAAACTTGATAAAGAAGTAACTTTGGTCTCGATTGTGGACCTTGAAAATCCTAAATCCGTTGAACTTAGAGACTTTGTTCTTAGTATTTCAAAGCTAAATGATAACATTTTAGCAGAAGTTTATAACAAAGATGAAAGACCAGACATGGAAAAGCTTGCCCGGGCCGATAAGTTTCCTGTGGTTTCTTTACTTGACTCTAATAAGGCCTATACCGGTGTAAAATTCCACGGCATACCTGGTGGCCACGAACTTAATTCCTTTGTTTTAGCAATTTATAACTTAGCTAGTCCTGGTCAAGCTATAGATCCTGATATGGTTGAAAAAATTAAAGCCATAAATAAACCTACAAATCTTAAAGTATGTATCTCTTTATCTTGCCAACTATGCCCTGATGTGGTTGTAGCTGCCCAAAGAATCGCTATGTTAAATCCCAATATCGAATGCGAAATGATTGATACTTCTCTCTTCCCTGATATTAGAAGCAAGTATAAGATTATGAGTGTACCTGCTATTATTATTAATGATGACAAAATTTATTTTGGTGCTAAGAAAATAGGTGAAATCTTAGAACTTCTATAAAATCAGAACTCCCTAAGCAGGTATGCTTCTTAGGGAGTTCTGATTTTATACTTCTTCTTTGTTTATCTCTTCCATTAGTTTTATATTTCTATTTTTAATAGCAATAAGACCTTTAAGAGCATATGCAATAATTCCTATGGCAAAAACACCAAAGGCACTGGCTGCAATTACCACCATGGTTTTTTTGTCAGTTTCTATTTCACTCCATTTAGAAAGCAAGGAATAATCAATGTACAATAAATAAAGTCCTGCTACTAGGTAAAGGTTTAAAGATGCTTTGGTGTGGTTTTTCTTTTCAGTTTTCATGTTTCTCCTCCTCTTTTTAGACTGTATGTCTATTTAAAAAAGCCCTACACGCCCTTCATTTAAGGACGTGTAAGACTTTAGATATGTCTCATTTAAATTAGCCTAAGAAAACCTTAAGGTCATCTTCAACTGTTCCTATTCCTGCAATACCGAATGTTTCAACTAATACATTAGCCACATTTGGTGATAAGAATCCTGGAAGTGTTGGGCCTAAGTGAATGTTCTTTACGCCTAATGACAGTAATGCTAAAAGAACAATAACTGCTTTTTGCTCGTACCATGCAATATTATAAGCAATTGGAAGCTCATTAATATCGTTAAGTTCGAAGATTTCTTTGAGTTTCATTGCGATTACTGCCAATGAATAGGAGTCGTTACATTGCCCTGCGTCAAGTACTCTTGGGATTCCACCAATATCTCCTAATTCTAATTTGTTATAACGGTATTTTGCACAACCTGCTGTTAAAATAACAGTATCAGCTGGTAACTTTTCTGCAAACTCTGTATAGTAATCTCTTGATTTCATTCTTCCATCGCAACCAGCCATGACAAAGAATTTCTTGATTGCGCCAGTCTTAACTGCGTCTACCACTTTATCTGCAAGTGCAAATACTTGTGCGTGTGCAAATCCACCAACAATTTTACCTTTTTCAATTTCTGTTGGCGCCGGAAGTCTTTTAGCATGTTCAATGACTTGGCTAAAATCTTTAACTTGGCCTTCAACACGGTCAGGGATGTGTACAAATCCTGGGTAACCACTTGCACCTGTTGTATAAACTCTATCTGCATAGCTCGCTTTTGGTGGGACAATACAGTTTGTTGTAAATAAGATAGCACCGTTAAATGCTTCAAATTCTTCTTTTTGTTTCCACCATGCATTACCATAGTTTCCAACAAAATTATCATATTTCTTAAAGAATGGGTAGTAGTGAGCTGGTAACATTTCACCATGTGTATATACATCTACACCTGTTCCTTTTGTTTGGTCTAAAAGTTCTTCTAGGTCTTTCAGGTCATGACCTGAAATAAGAATTGCTGGGTTCGTTCCAACACCAATATTAACTTCTGTCAGTTCTGGGTTTCCGTATGCACTTGTATTCGCTTCGTCAAGTAAAGCCATTGTATCCACACCGAACTTACCTGTTTCAAGTGTTAGTGCTACTAAATCATCAGCTGTTAACGTGTCATCAAGTGTTGCTACTAATGCTCTACCAATAAAATCGTATACTTCTTCGTTTTCTTTATGAAGGTTAAGGGCATGCTCAGCATAAGCTGCCATTCCTTTTAAACCATAAATAATAAGTTCACGTAGGGAACGAACATCTTCGTTTTCTGTTGCTAAAATACTTACTTCTGCTGCAACTGATTTAGCAATAATATCGTCATCAGTTATTACTGTAAAGGTTGCTACATCATGTAAGTCACCTAAATCAACGCCCTTACCTTCTAATTCTTTTTTAAGCTCATCTCTAAGTGCAAGTCCCTCTCTTATGTAGTGAATGATTTTTGCATCGTCGAAGTTAGCATTTGTGATTGTTACGAATAATCCTTCAATCAAAAAATGGTTAGCTTTTTCGGATTTAATGCCTGCTGCTAGTCCTTTTTGTTGGAAAGTTGCAATTCCCTTAAGTGTGTAAACTAATAGGTCCTGAAGGTTAGCGACGACATCTGTCTTTCCACATACCCCTTTGATTGTACAACCTGTTCCTTTTGCTGTTTCTTGGCACTGATAACAAAACATTTTTTCGTTACTCATATTAAAATCCCCTTTCAAAGTATATATTAATTGGTCTTTTGTACTCTCGTATTAACATTTTTTCCAAACTATACTTCTATAATATACTAATAGAGAATTAAATTCGGTAACCTAGGTTACCATTTCAGAGTTTTTTAAGACTATTTCTAAAAAAACTAATGGGCCCGGAGTAATTGGAGAGTTACCCTAGGCCCATTAGTTTCTAAATATTAATCTTATATAATACGTTATTACTATCCCATACCTTGACAATATTTTCTCGGATGGTTATTTGGGGTATTACTGCTTCATTATATACACTGTTATCACCACTAATATAAGACGCTAATACAGTCCTACCTGGTTCCAAAGTTCCTTTTAATGTGGGTATCAGTGTTCTAGGGTTCATTATATTTGTATTACTAGCAGCTTTAATGGCTTCAGGTTTTTGGTTACCAGATAGATCCTTAATACGACTATAGCCTTGCTCTGTCATAATAGAAATGGCATTTTCTGTTTGACTATATTTTTGATCAAGCTCTGTCCCCTCCATAGATTCTAAACCAATAGCAAATCCACCATCTGCTGTATATAAGGGTTTATCAGTGCTAATATTATGGATTCGTATATGCCAAGGATGTCCCATTAGCAAATAAGTCTCAATCAGAATGCCTCCATAAGGCTCCCAAATTGTTTTTATCATCTTTTTCCCAATCTCAATTGTGGTAGACTTATCCTTATGCCTATAGTAACTTCCATCTAGGGATACTGCTAAGGTAGAATCAAATGCCCCAAATTCTAGTCGTCTGTGACTTCTTGGGACTGAAAAACCAAAGAAGGTTGAGTAAACAAATTTTTCATATTTACACTCTACATGAATATGACCATTGGTATGATAGTTCCCAGCATTATAAGCTAGTACATGCTTTGATTTTGAATCCCGCTTTAATACCAAACCAAGTGCTTCTTGTAGCTTTGACCCAAAAAGCCTGGGCATAGGTTCTTCTTGAACAAACCAAAACCTGTGGCTTTCAGGCAGCTTGGCAATCACCATTGTCTTTAAACACCAGTACACAGATCCTGGCCCCATGTACTCTTCTGCCATAAAGGCATTCTCATAGGCATATCCTATGGTTAATCTTGATCCAGCATCGTAAATAGGTTGTTTATTCCACCATCTTAAATGCCTCATTATAATCCCTTTAATCTCCCCGAGTGACAGTGATGTTTTTACATCTGCTACCACAATCATAGACCAAAAAGCGGCTTGTGCAAAGCGGTAAGATAAGCTTCTACCATAGGGCAGTGCTGATCCATCTTCTGCAAACCAGTAAACAAATTCATCTGCAAACGCAGAAGCCCTTTGAACATATTTCTCTGCCCTAACAGGGTCTACATCCCTCATATATATGCTATAAAAAAGTCCGTAGTAATGCATGGCAAAAGGGATATAGTAGTCCCCATGGGCTTGCTTAGGGTCTCCATCTTTGTACCATCCCTCAGATAGGTAGTATGTGTCTAAGTCATCTAAATAGGCATCCATTTTTACTTTATTATAAGGAAGGTCCAAGGTTTTAAAAGCAATATTCACCATGACCCGAAAAAACTTCCAGTTACAATTGTGGGCTTCTCTTTCATTAACTTGATCCAGCCAGGTATATAAATTTGCTCTTTGATCCTCATCTAGGGGGTCGTAAACACAATCTGGCCTTAGTACTAAAGCATAACTAATGGCAGCCATCTCAACAATTCTCTGATCATAATCCCCTACATCTCCAAAATAATCTGGATGATCAGGATCGGTCCCCTTAATTAAACCCTCCCTGATACTTCGCCACATTGGCCAATTGCTATCCACCTTATCAAGGGCTGCAATCCCCCACATAATTCTGCTAAAACCCTCTATTTGGGAAACCCCATCAGGTGCTCCTGTACTTTTATTTGAAAAATGAAGTCTGGTGCTAGACCTAATAAGGTTTTTTTCCAGTGGCTTTACCAAATCTATTATGAATTTCTCAAGATCTTTTTTACTTTCAAATTTATTGTTATTGACTTCTAAATTAAAAGGTCTCATATTTATCTCCTTTTTCTTATTTAGTTTACCAATAGGGTTTCCAATCTGTGTGAAGTCTGGTAAGGGCCTCTAAGTAAAAATAATCTCCCCAACTATTGCACTCGTCAACACCCTTATGGTCACACGTATTGTATGGGCTTTTATTTGAGTAAGTACTATGGCTTACAAGGCCATTAGACGCATTATGATCTTTTACAGCATAGTGATCAACAACAGACTTCATCATTTTTTTTGCTAGGGAAGTATACGCCTCACCCTTAGCTTTGGGTACATACTTACTCATCTCTAGTAAACCACACGCTACGATAGAGGCACTTGAAGAATCTCTAGGCTCATGGGAACCTTGCCCAAAACTTAGGTCCCAGTAAGGAACTAAGTCCAAAGGTAGATGGTCTAAATAATAAGCTAACACTTTATCAAATATAGCAAGATATTTGGGATCTTCAAGGTATTTATAAGCTAGTGCACATCCGTACACTCCCCAAGCTTGTCCCCTCGCCCATGCCGAATCATTCTTATAACCTTGGCAGGTTTCGCCGTGATCTGGTTGGCCTGTTTCCATATCAAAAAAGAATGTGTGCCACGTTGAATAATCATCCCTAATCACATTTTCAAGTGTGGTATGAATATGCTTATCCGCAATTTCTTTATAACTGCTTTCACCGGTTTCCTCTGTAGCCCAGTAAAGGAGTGGTAAGTTTAACAAACAATCAATAATGAGCCGGTAATTTTCCGGTGCGTTCATAGATCCCCAAGCCTGAATAAATTCTCCTACATCATGGAATCTTCCCATTAATTGGTCTGCCGCTTTAATTGCTGCCTCCCTGGCCTTTATGTTGCCTGTTAATTTATAGGCTGCCACACATGATGGGGAATATAAGAAGCCCATATCGTGATGGTCTACTTCAACTTTATTATTAATGCGGTCTAAAAAACTATTTACATGAATCTCCCCAACCTCTTTTAAATCCGGATCCTGGCTATACTCATAAGCCAACCAGATCTCTCCAGTCCAAAAACCAGTGGTCCAGTAATTATTTTCTATTGCTTTATAAAAGCCATTTTCGCTATAGGCATTTTGAAATTTATGTGTAAACTCTGGAAGATACATCTTGATTTGATCATAGGAAAAAGAGAGTGCCTCTTTAATATCTGTTTTAGTAATTTCTTTATAATCCTTAAAGTTCATTATAAACCCCTTTCATGATTTTTCTATTTTTTACAATATCTTATCCTTTAACCCCTGTTGACGCGATTCCTTCTACAAAGTATTTTTGTAGAGATAGAAAGACAATTAAAACAGGAATCAGGGAAACAACTGATGCAGCCATAATTAATCCATAGTCTGATGAATACTGACCAATGAACATCCTTAGTCCAATTTGTATTGTTTTCTTACTCTCTGATGTTAAATAAATAAGGGGCCCTAAAAAGTCATTCCAAGTGTTTACAAAGGTAAATATAACAAGGGTTGATAGGGCTGGTTTTGATAATGGTAACATAATCTTCCCATATATCTGATATTCATTCATCCCATCGATTCTCGCCGCTTCACATAATTCATCTGGTATACCTTGGTAGAACTGTCTCATTAAAAACACCCCAAATGCCGAAAATGCTTGTAAAAATATAATAGATAAATGGGTATCATTGAGTCCAAATGAGCGCATCATGATAAACTGTGGCACCATATATACTTGCCAAGGTACTGCTATTGTGCCTATATATGCTAAAAATAATAGATTTTTGAATTTAAAATCTAACTTTGCAAATGCATAGGCTGCAAAACTACTTGTAAACACCTGCATAATCGTAACAATACTGGTTAGTTTGACTGTGTTTTTTACAAAAGTCATCAGAGGAATCCTCTTCCATATCTCTACATAATTAGACCAGCGTGGATTCTTAGGAATCCACTGAATAGGGACGGTAAATACATCCTTATCATACTTAAGAGAGGCAGATATCATCCAAAGAAAAGGGATTAGCATAAGTACTGATATAAATATAAGAAACCCATATAACACGACACGGCTTAATTTTACTTTTTTGATATTAGCTGTTTTCATACTTTTTCTCCCCCCTAAACTGAACAAGTGTAACCACAAGTACCATTAAGAATAGAACCATCGATATAGCGCTTGCATAACCATAGTCACTTCCTGTAACAAATGCTGTTTGATAGATATGATAAACAAGAACAAGGGTTGATGTGCCTGGGCCACCTTGAGTAATCATATAAATTATATCGTAAACTTTAAAACAGTTGATTGTAAGCATAATTACAACAAAGAATGTTGTAGGCCTTAGTTGTGGTATTGTTATATACCTAAATTTTTGTAATCCATTCGCACCATCAATACTGCTTGCTTCATATAACTCTGATGAAATTCCTTGTAAACCCGCTAAATAAATAACCATATAGTATCCTGCTGATTTCCAGACTGAAAACAAAACAACCGTAAACATTGCCCAGTTAGGATCAGCTGCCCATTTAGGTAAAGCTCCCCTCGGAACCCCTAGTTGCGTTAACAAGACATTTACAATACCTGCACCTGGACTAAATATCATATTCCAAACAGCTGCTACGGCTACTAAAGATGCCACATATGGGAAAAACCCAATAGCCCTAAATATACTGGTACCTTTGACCTTTTGATTTAAAACAATTGCAAGTCCGAGTGCTGCTGCCAATGTCAGCGGTACTGTTGTTGCTGAATAGATAATCGTATTAATAAGTGCTGCTTTAAAACGTGTATCTTTTGTTAAGGCAATAAAGTTTTCTAACCCTACAAATTGAATTGGATTATTTCCATCCCAGGACATAAATGCCAAGGCTAAAGCAAAGATAATAGGTCCTAGGGTAAATATACAAAACCCAATTAAGTTAGGAGCAATAAAAGAATACGCAATCATATTGTTTTTTAACTCGCGTTTTTTTCTTCTTTTTTCAAATTTTGATGTGCTCTCTATGTTTATATCCATAAAAATCCTCCTCACAAATAATAATTTCGAAAAATTATGGACGAGTATTTTTACTCGTCCATTGTCTTAAATTTTAATTACTTAAGTAACTTTGATATTTCTTCATTCATATACGCTATTCCATCTTCTACAGTTTTCGTTTCTGTCATGATATAGTCGTGACCATCATTAAGAACAACTTCAATTTCTGCACTTCTTTCATGAATAGGCATTTCTAGATATGTGTTTGATGTTTTTAGTGCTTCTGCACTTGTGCCATCTTGCGGGAATCCTTCTGTAGATGCAATAGCATTAACAACAGCATCTGTCTTGATTGCCGGGAAAGTGCCTGTTTCAGCAATAATTGCTGCCCCTTCTGGACCACAAACAAAGTTCATAAATTCAGTTGCCGCTTCTTTATTCTTTGAGGCAGATGTTACTGAAAGTGATGTAATCGTTGCTAGTGTAGAGCCAGGTTCAACACCTTCTGCGTGTGGATATTTTGCTAGTCCCCAATTATCAATATCTGTGTATTCCCCTACTGCAATTTTTTCGATTAATGTCGGTATAAACCAACTTCCCATATTCATCATTGCTACGTTCCCTTGTGCAAAAGCACCAGAGTAATGTAGGTTACTTGTCTTAAGGGTTGCATAGTCTTGTGCTATCATATCGTTTTGTTGGCCTACAACCATATCATAGTAAGGTTTTAAGAAATCATATTGGCCATCTACAATACTATTTTTTCCATCTAAAATACCAAATAATTGCACTGCTGATCGCCATGTGTGGTAATGGCTACCATATACTTCGTTTCCTAATTCGTCTTTTGCAACTTTCCTTGCTAATGTATCATATTCTTCAAATGTCATATCATTAGATGGATAGTCTACGCCCGCTTGGTCAAAAAGTTCTTTGTTATAAAACATTAACCAGAAGTCACTTCTAAATGGTAAGGCAAAAAGTTCCCCATCAATTGTAATTTGATCTGTAATACCATCATAACCGCTTAGGTCTACACTTGATGTATCTACAGGTTCTAACACCTTTTTTACTGCTAGGTTTACATATCCTGGAATATCTTTGATACACACAACGTCTAGATCTGTGTCACTACCTGCTAGTTGAGTCCCTAATACTGTTTGATAATCTTGGGATCCTAAATCCACCATTTCAATGGAAACATTAGGATTAACTTCTTTGAAACCATCAATTAGTGGCTCATAATATGTTGTGGAAGCAATATCCCACACTGCCCACTTTAACTTGGTTTCAGCTTCAGTACTGGCATCCTCTTTGGGTTCTTCTGGTGTTGTCTCAGGTGCTTTGTCCTCTGTATTTGCTGGTGGCGTCTCGGGTGGCGCTTCTTTCCCACCACACCCTGCCATAACTCCTACTGTTAATAAAAGCGCTGTTACTAAACTCATTGTTTTTAATTTCTTACTCATATACATTCCTCCTCTAAATTTATTAACTTATGTGATAACCCTATTATACCGTGCCCTAATCCTTATTTACATGGACTATTCACACCTTTTCATTCACTTTTTGTTCATGTTTACTTATTGCCGTGTTCATATTTAACCCATAATGTACTTTTCTACTGGTAAGTTGTTTTTTTCTACTATTCCATCTAACTTTTTAAAATTAGTAACTAAATCTTCTCCTACACCTTGTAAATATGTCCTAGTTTTTAATGAATAAGCTTACTTCTTTGGTTTGTGGATTAAATTCGATGGCCACACCTAAAATTCTTGCTAAGTGTGCCACTGGGAGCACAGCTCTACCATCCTTGATTTGTGGTGCTATATCTAATGCTATCTTCTCGCCGTTTACAATAACTGATTTTTCTCCTACTGTAAATTTAATGATTGTGTCATCTTTCTTAATTGTAATTTCTTTGTTAGCTGCATTCCATATAATATCTTTACTTTGTACATTTAGTAGTGTGGCTATGTCTCTTACCCCTACCATTGTACGACCATCTTGTATATAGGGCTCTACTAGTAATTGAAGATTATCTTCCTTATTCCTGGCAGTCCCATTTAATAAAGATATCATTATTGTTGTAACTTCCTTTTTAGTTATTTCTTCTTTAGCCGGCTCTTCCGGCTCTTTTGCCTCTTCCTGGATCTCATCCTTTTTTGTATCAGTTTTTGGTTTGCTTGTATGACCACTACCAGAGCTATCACTACCACTAGATGTCTCATCATCACTTGATGATTTTCCTTCTACAGATATTACTGCCTTAGCTTTTAAGCCGATTCCTTCTACGGTTCCTTCTACTTTGAAAGTTCCTACTTGGCTGTAATTATCTTTTGATATGGTGTTCCATTTTACTGACATCTTATTAATCGTATGATCGCTATAGACCACTTCCACCTGAGCTGGGAGTTTTGGTGCAATCCCTACTGTTGTCTTAATTTGAATGTCAACCACTGATTTAGGAGTAATCTCTGGTTCGACTGGATCTTGTGGCTCTTCTGATTCCGTCGGTCCCCCTGGCTCCACTGGATCTTGTGGCTCTTGTGGTTCTTGTGGCTCCTCCACTTGTGCTACTGTAACCACTGCCCTTGCTTTTAGATCAGTGCCTTCTACAGTTCCTTCTACGTCAAATGTTCCAGCTTGGCTGTACTTATCTTCTGCTATAGTATTCCATTTTACTGATACCTGACTCGTCTTATCATTACTATATATCACTTCCACTTGCTCTGGAAGCTTTGGTACAACTCCTACTGTAGTCTTAATCTGAATACTTGTTATTGATTCTATTATGCTCTCTGGCTCCACCGGGTTTTCTGGCTCTTCTGGCTCTTCTGGTGTTCTTGATTTTAGTTCTTCTAATGTCCAATCCTTCTTCGGATGTAAGATCATCTCACCAGATTCACCAAATTCAACTGGAAGCCAAACATAAGTTGGGTTATATAGATTGTTTCCTGCTGGATTACTACTATTGTTCCACCTATCACCCATGTAGATGTATCCATCATATCCATTCTCATTTAAATGAAAAACGTATGTTGACTGGGTACCAAATGTAATATTACTGCCAAATCCAGATATACTCATATCTTCTATACATGGATCTCCCATATCCTTCCAACTCCCAAACATACTATCTGCCATTGCATAACTCGCCCTATTGGCCCCCCATCCTGTGCACCCTGAGCTTATTAAATAATATTTTTCATTATACTTAAATACAGCTGGCGCTTCCCTGTGTTGGCCAACAAAACAGTCACTTCTTATAAAATCTATGCCTTCTTGTGCTCCCTCTTCATTTGTCTTCCATAGTTTTGTATACGTATCATCTAACTTTGATATTATTAGGGTAGCATTTCCTTCACTAGAGTAGATGATATACCCTGTACCATCTTCATCCACAAATAAAGTCATATCACGTGCCATTCCTTCACCTGGTGCTTGTGGATGCTTTCCTTCCACATAGTTTAATCTCGATCGTTCAATTAGTTTAAAGGGTCCAATTGGTGAATCACTAACGGCAACCCCAGCACAAGATGCATAATAATTATGATTTTGAGAATCTGGAACGTTAGGGTCATTTACAGGTCCATCTGCATGAAACCACATGACATATTTATCTGTTTTTTCATTATAAATAACTTTAGGTCTTTCAATAACAGAGGTTGAATCATTAATGGCTAAAAGTACTTGTTCCTTTTCCTCTTGATCATAATCTTGATATAACATGGCAAAGTAATCCTCTTCAAAAGAGTACATATCTGTTAGATTGCGAAGGGCAACACCTTCCTCTTTCCAGTTATATAAATCATCTGAAGAATAAACTCTAACACCACCATCTACTGTCCTATATCCATCAGTCTTATCTTCGCCATACCAATACCAAGTCTCACCAAATTTTATTACTTGGCCACCATGGGCTTGGATTTCCACCCCTTCTGTGTCATACCAAATATCCCCATCTGTCCCTGAGAAACTATCATAAACAACTGGGTTATTCTTTTTCTGAAGGGTTTCATATTTTTTTACTAACTTTAAATAATAGGATTTCACTCTTTCTTCTGAACTTTCCTCAGCATTATAAGTCCAGCTGTTACTCTCCACATCAAATACCCCACCATTTCCTACGCGCTCTGCATAATCATACGCTTGGTCATATCTATCTAGTGATTGCCTAGAATACAGCTCACGCTGGCTATTTGTTAATTTGTAATTTTCTATTGCATTCTTAATCCAATCTTTTGAATAATTAATTGCTACTTTGATCATAATATAACTAATACACGGATCATTGTGTGAGCTACTTCTATTTGGTGAGTATATTTTCAGATTCAACTCATCCTTCTCTGGCCTTATCTTATATGTCTGTTCCGCCAATTTCCCCTCATGGAGCTCTAATTTTTCTTCCTGATCTACCCCATTTAATGAAACTGCCAGTGTACGTGATGCCCAATATTGTGGCAACTGAGAACCTATAATTACTTCGTACTCTGTATTTTTAGGTAATTGGAAGTTATAGTATATCCCTGTTTCATCCTTATCATATACCACATCTGGCGCAATATACCGAAGTGTATCTGTTGCCTTTTCTCCCTCTCCAGAGTGGCCATATTTAATGGTTAAGTCATTGCTGAAATATCCCCACCTAGTGCCTTTGTCTAAATCAACTGACTCTTCCTGTTCTGTATTTGATTGATAATACCCAAAACTTGGATGTCCCACTCCCATGGGCAAGTCACTAGAATTTAGTTCATTTCCAGCGTTAACCAAGTATAATATATTGCCATGTTTTGAGAGTACGCCTTCACCTAATTCCTCAATGCTTAGCATATCTAGTGCTGCAATTTTACCCTTCAAATTAGTTACTGCATCTTTTACACCTGTTTTTGTAGGTTCATCTAGCACACCTTCTGCTTGACTTAAAGCTTTCTGTAAGTCAAGCCAACTTTCTTCCGTAAAAACAGTATTGTTTTTTTCTACATTCTTATAAGAATCATATAGTTCTTGAAGCTCTGTTGTATCAATTGCCATGGTAGCTATCTTATCAATGGCAAAATATGATACAACACCATCCTCAATAGAACCAGGTCCTTTAGAAAATGTTATTGTGACCATGGTATCATCACTAGCTACAATAAAATCACCATTTACTGTGCCACTCCTTCCTTGCTTTCCATCAAAAGAAATGTTTCCTATGGTCGTTTCTATCTTTTCATCACCATCCTCATAAGCAACCGTAACAGCCGTGACTCGTTTACTGGTATTCCACCACTCATAATGTCCAGATAAAAGTTCATAGGTGCCTGCATCTAGTTTTAAATTGTAAGTTATTGCCTTACCATAATAGCCTGTTGCATTTAGCCCTGTACCTATATCTCCTTTTCTTCCATCTGGGATATTATAACCCCACCCAGAATCCTCATCATAAGCTTGATCTGCAAGGCCTTGATTCCTTAGAGCAACCTTGCTATTTATTAGCTTATAATTATCCGAGGCCGACTCTAAGGTTTTTACACCACAATCAATAAAATACTGTAACTTTGTAGATATTACTGGTAAGTCCTTTTTTATTGTTTTTCCATAACCTGGCACACTTTCTTCTAAAGTGGCCACCACCGTTACAGGAGACCCAATTAAGTTGTTTAAATCTCCTGAAGTAATATCCCAAACAATATTTTCTATTGTTTTTTCAACCCCATCTGTTAAGAAGGTTAATGTGTTTGGTAATGTCTCCAAAGAGCCTCTTTCTAAATACTCGGGATAGTCTGTAACGTCCTCATAACTATCTTTCATCATTACACCAAATAATTTAATTTCCGAAATGTTACATAGGGCCTTTGCGTTATCTTCTTCTACAGCATATTTAATATAACGATATGCTAACTCACTGCCGGCCATTTCATCAGAATAGATGTGATTAAAGTTCATTGAAGAAGGCGTATTATCTATGGTATATATCTTTTCCCAGTTCACGCCATCACTTGACCCATAAAAAGATCCTTCTAT
>CAZLPH010000005.1:15565-32284 GCA_964561345.1 uncultured Candidatus Epulonipiscium sp. | reverse complement strand
GTTAGATAAGCCATCAACTATTCAAATACAAAGTGACATAGATCCAATTATGTTGTATTAGGAGGAATTAGTATGGCAATTATAAAAGTTAGAGAAGAAGGCGATCCGATTTTACGTAAGATATCAAAGCCTGTTAGAAAGATAACCCCATCAATCTTAACCCTACTAGATGATATGGCAGATACCATGGTTGTTGAAGATGGTGTAGGTCTTGCAGCAGTTCAAATAGGCTCCCTAAGAAGGGTTTTTATTGCTGATGTTGGGGAAGGGGTTATAGAATTTATTAACCCTGAGATTTTAGATACTGCTGGTGAACAAATTGGCATAGAAGGGTGTTTAAGTGTTCCTGGTAAGAGCGGGGATGTTTGCCGGCCTAGTTATGTTAAAGTCAAGGCTCTAAACCGCCAGGGTGAAGAATTTATTTTAGAAGGTGAAGACCTACTTGCTAGGGCTATCCTACATGAATATGATCATTTAGAAGGTGAGCTCTTTATTGATAAAGTCATGGGTGAGATTACAGAAGGCTATGAAGAAGATGAAGAAGACTAAGATGTTCTATAGTTTCTAAGGAGGTTCAAATGGATATCGTATTTATGGGAACACCAGATTTTGCAGTTCCTACACTAGAGATGTTAATTAATGAAGGGTATACTATAAAGGCGGTTGTTACCCAGCCAGATAGACCCAAAGGCCGTGGCAATAAGCTAGCGGCACCGCCAGTTAAGGAATTAGCATTAAAGCACCAAATCCCTGTGCTCCAGCCTGAGAAGATCAGAGCTGACAAAGATTTTATTGCCCATATGGAAGAACTTGCGCCAGAATTAATTGTTGTAGTGGCCTTTGGGCAAATACTGCCTAAGTCAATTCTAGATATTCCGCGCCTAGGTTGTATTAATATACATGGTTCTTTGTTGCCTAAGTATAGGGGGTCATCACCCATTCAACGGGCTGTTCTTAATGATGATGAAATAACAGGTGTTACCATTATGTATATGGACGTGGGAATGGACACAGGGGACATGATTAGCAAGACCACTATGATGGTCTTACCAGATGAGACGTCTGGAAGCCTTCATGATAGGATGATGCATGTTGGGGCTGAGGCACTTAGGGAGACCCTGCCCGGAATCATAGATCAAAGTATTAAGGCGGAAAAGCAAAACGAAGAAGAGGCCACTTACGCGCCCATGCTAGATAAACAAATGGGTTTAATTGATTGGGAACAAGATCCAAGGACCATTGATTGCCTAGTAAGAGGCCTAACACCTTGGCCAACAGCTTATACCTATTATGACTCAAAACTCCTGAAAATATGGAAAGTTAGACCAGCAGAGTATAGCGGCCCAGAGGACACCCCAGGTGAAATTGTTGAGATTATTCCTGATGAGGGAATTGTTGTTAAAACCAAGGGGGGCGCTGTATTAATTGAAGAAATTCAAGTCCAAGGCAAAAGACGAATGAAAACAAGTGATTATGTTAGAGGCCACGAGGTAAAGATTGGGGACTTTTTAGGCATTAAATAAAGAGAGTAAGTAAACCCTAAAGGAAAGGAATGATCATATGCCAAGAATGATAGGAATGGATATGTCATATATGGTACTGGTATTACCGGCAATTATATTAGCCATGATAGCCCAAGGGAAGGTTCAGTCAACATTTGGAAGGTTTTCTAAAGTTGGGAATATTTCAGGCTATACAGGGGCAGAAGTTGCTAAGCGGATTATGAACTTAGCGGGAATTTACGATGTTCAAGTTGAGCGCGTTAGGGGAGACTTAACGGACCACTACGACCCAACCAACAAGGTACTACGTTTATCAGATTCTGTTTATAACAGCCAATCTGTTGCAGCTATTGGGGTTGCTGCTCACGAGGTAGGCCATGCAATTCAGCATAATACAGGCTATGCATTTCTAAAACTTAGACATGCAATTTTTCCGGTTGCAAATATTGCCTCAAGGGCGGCTTTCCCGCTTATTTTAATAGGGAGTATTTTTAGTGCAGGTGGCGGTTTTTTTGTTAACCTGGGCATTGCTTTTTTTGCAGTGACCACCTTATTTGCAATTGTCACCCTTCCTGTTGAGTTTAATGCATCTAGAAGGGCAATGAATGTTTTAACAGCAGAGGGGCTTTTAGTAGGAGAAGAACTAAAAGGTGCTAGTAAAGTCTTGCAAGCAGCAGCCCTGACTTATGTTGCATCTGCAGCCGTATCCATTGGCCAGCTGCTTCGTTTTATGATGTTATTTGGCAGAAGAAATAATGATTAATACACATGGTGTTACAATGCTTATAATTGTAGCGCCATTTTTCAAGAGAGGAAAGTTCTATGGCAGATAAAAATGCAAGAGAAGTAATTGTTCAGATTCTTTTGGACATAGAAAGTGAAGGTGCCTACTCTAATGTGGCCCTAAAGAAGACCTTAGATGACCATGAGGGATTAATTGATAAAGATAAAAATTTGATTACTGAAATTACAAATGGCACAATGAAATATAAAAGAAAAATTGATTATGTGATTAATCAATTTGCAACGACCAAGGTAAAGAGAATGCAACCAGTTATAAGGCATATTCTTCGTATGAGCACCTACCAAATTATGTTTTTAGATAAAGTACCAGATTCTGCTGTTTGCAATGAAGCGGTTGAAATTGTTAAAAAACGTAAAATGGAGAATTTGGCCCCTTTTGTCAATGGGGTTTTAAGGAATATCGTTAGAAATAAAGACCAAATTACTTATCCAAGCAAAGAAACTCACCCCCAGGAATACTTAGGCGTTGTTTATTCTTTCCCAGACTGGATGATCGGGCTTTGGCTAAAAGAATATACTTTTGAATTTGTAGAAGCCTTGTGTGATTCTTTAAACAGAACACCAGATGTTACCATTAGAACCAACAAGCTCCTAAGAACAAGGGAAGAGCTTAAGGCAGACCTAGAACAAACAGGCATTAAAGTGGAAGATGGTAAGTTAGCCAGTGAAGCCCTTAGGGTGCGAGGCATTACTTCTATTGCTAAGCTGGCTAGCTTTCAAAAAGGATTCTTTACGGTTCAAGATGAGAGTTCCATGCTGGCATCCTACGTGCTAGATCCCCAGAAGGGCGAAGCAGTCTTAGATGTTTGCGCAGCCCCAGGGGGGAAATCTACCCATATGGCAGAGCTCATGGAAGGTGTTGGAACCATTACTAGCGCAGATATTTATGATCATAAGTTAGATAGGATTAAGGAAAGTGCTAAGCGAATGGGACATAAGATCATTCAAACAAAGAGCCAGGATGCAACAGTTCTAAATGAGGATTACAAGAACGTATTCGACCGTGTCTTGGTAGATGCCCCTTGCTCTGGCCTAGGGCTTCTCCATAAGAAGTCGGATATAAGGTGGAACAAAGAGCAAAAAGATATTAGTGACCTGGTAAAGATTCAAAGGGAGATTTTAACAACATCTAGTCACTATGTTAAGCCGGGTGGGGTCATGGTTTATAGTACCTGCACCATAACAAGCGCAGAGAACAAACGAATGGTTAATTGGATTCTAAAGAATTTAGACTTTGAGCTGGAACCTATTGATGATTACATTCCAGCAGTGCTTCATAACACAGACTCAGCCAAGGGATTTATTCAGATATTGCCAACGGATGCCGGGACAGATGGATTTTTCATATCGCGGTTTAGAAAAAGAGGTTAAAGATGAAAGAAAATGACATTATGTCAATGACAATAGAAGAAATAGAAAAGCTCCTTTTAGGGCTAGGGGAGCAGAAATTTAGAGCCAAGCAGATTTTTGAGTGGATTCACTCAAAAGGGGTACTAGATTATGATGGCATGACTAACTTATCTAAAGGCCTAAGAGAAAAGCTCTTTAAGGAAACATCCTTATTTAAGCCCAAAATTATTGAAAAACATGTGTCAGACCAGGATAAAACTAGCAAATACTTGATTGAACTAGAAGATTCTCATATAATAGAAAGTGTTTTGATGCGTCATAAGTATGGCAATACAGTTTGTATCTCTTCTCAAATTGGTTGCCATATGGGCTGTACTTTTTGTGCATCGACCATAGATGGTTTAATTAGAAACCTAACCCCGGGAGAAATGCTAGCTCAGATCTATTTAATCCAAGAAGAAACGGGTGAGCGGGTCTCAGGTGTTGTGGTTATGGGGAGTGGGGAGCCCCTCGAGAAACTAGATGTAACCCTAAGATTTATTGGCCTTATTAATAACCCTAAAGGTCAAAATATAGGCCAGAGGCATATTACAGTATCAACTTGTGGCCTTGTACCCCAGATTTATGAACTTGCAGACAAAGAACTTCAAATTACCTTGGCCATTTCACTTCATGCCAGTAATGATACAATGAGGCGGCAGACCATGCCCATTGCTAATAAGTATTCAATAGAAGAGATTTTGGCAAGTTGCCAGTATTATATTAACAAAACAAATCGCCGAATAACGTTTGAATACGCCTTAATTGAAGGGGTTAATGATAGCAAGGAAGATGCTTATGAATTAGCCAAACGTCTAAAAGGATTATTATGCCATGTTAATTTAATTCCAGTTAATGAAATTAAAGAAAGAAGTTTTAAACACAGTAAGGCAAGGTCAATCGAAGAATTTGCTAGGGTTTTAAGTGGTAGGGGAATTGAAACCACCATTAGAAAGACCTTAGGATCAGATATTAATGCTGCTTGCGGGCAGCTACGACGCAGTTTTATTCAAAGTAGAGGTGAATAAATAGTGATTGCAATAGGGAAGACAGATATAGGTAAAAAACGAACAGCCAATGAAGATGCGTTTTTTGTATCCACCCAAGCATATGGCCCTTTGCCAAATGTATATATTGTTGCAGATGGAATGGGTGGCCATAAGGCTGGTTGTTATGCCAGTCATTCAGCCATAGAGTTTATATGTGATTTCATAGAGGATCACAAAGAGCTTAAGGTAAAATCAGGAGATGATATTAGCCTGTTTTTAAAAAGAAGTATTAGCCATGCAAATTATCTTTTATTTCAAAGGGCTAGCAGTAATCCAGACTATAGTGGGATGGGGACGACAGTTACGATTTCGACAGTTGTTGGTGATCAGTTATATACGGCCCATGTCGGGGATAGTCGTTTGTATACCGTTAGCCATGACGAAATACACCAGGTTACAAAGGATCATTCACTGGTACAAGAAATGGTCACTGAAGGGTTTATCACGGATTTAGAAGCAAAAAAACATCCCAAACGCCATATTATTACCCGGGCGGTTGGTACATATGAGAAAGTAAAGGTAGACACCTATCGTTCTTCGCTAGGTGGTATGCAATATGTTTTTCTGTGTTCTGATGGTGTAACAACAATGCTTAGTGATAAGGAAATACATGAGATTATTATTGGTGAAGAAGGGCTAGAGGAAAAGTTAGAGCGTTTAATAAACTTTTCCAATGAACGTGGTGGTATAGATAATATTACTGTGGTGTTAGCTATTTATGATAAGGCGGTGAAGGTGTGTTAGAAACAGGAACGGTATTAAATGAACGTTATGAAATTAAAGAAAAAATAGGCGCAGGTGGCATGTCTATTGTCTATAAAGCAAAATGTAGAAAGCTCCAGCGTTTTGTGGCCATTAAGGTGTTAAGGGATGAGTACTCTAAAGATGAGGCCTTTGTTGAAAGTTTTAGGGGAGAAGCATTAGCAGCGGCTAGTTTATCACACCCTAATATAGTAGGAATCTACGATGTTGGGAACGACTTAGGGTGTAACTATATCGTTATGGAATATATTGAGGGGAAAACACTTAAAGAATTAATTGATCAAGGTGCCCCATTTAGTACCCAAAAGGTATTAGAATTTGGTATTAGTATGCTATCAGCTGTTCGTCATGCCCATATGAAAAAAATCATTCATAGGGATATTAAGCCGCAAAATATTTTGCTGACAGAAGATCATATTCTTAAGGTGACAGATTTTGGTATCGCTAGAGCAGTAGACTCATCAACCATTGTGTCAACGGGAACAGCAATTGGGTCTGTTCATTATTTTTCCCCGGAACAGGCAAGGGGAAAGTATGTTGATGAAACAAGTGACTTATACTCTTGCGGGATTGTCTTGTTTGAAATGGCCACAGGTCGCCTGCCTTTTGAGGCAGATAGTCATGTGTCAGTTGCCCTAAAGCATATTAATGATGAAATTCCAAAGCCGTCAACATTCAATAAGGATATTGTGCCAACCCTTGAAAATATTATTTTAAAAGCAACTCAAAAAAGAATTGAGCTTCGCTACTCTAGTGCCCAAAACATGTTGCAAGATCTTATGGGCCTTAATAGTAATCCGGCTTACACCATGGCAAATGTTCCAGGGGATATAAACCAAGAAACCATTTTAATGACAGCAAAAGAGACGGAATTTATTAGGAAAAATGCCAAAGAGGATGATGAGCTACAGATTCCTAGTTGGCATGAGACTAATCCAAGGGCTAATCATAACTCGGTGCCTTATGTTCCTTATGAGGAAGCAGGCTATGAGGACCCTGAAGAAGAGGAAGATGATGAGCCAACAGCGGCCTATACCATAATGGTTACAGTAGCAGGGGTTTTGGCAGCCATGGTTTTAATTGGTATTATCACATTTTTTGCTTTACCTCATTTTAGTAAGATGGGTAAGCCTAAAGTAGCTGTTGTGCCAAACGTTATTGAGATGCAAATTGATAAGGCCACAGAAGAATTAAAAGAATCAGGCCTTGACATTAAAATCGTCAGTGAAGAAGAAACGGAAGGGGTTCCCACAGGAGAAATTTTAAAACAAGCCCCAACCCGGGACCAGATTGTTCCTATTGGAACAACCATTGAAGTTATTATTAGCAAGGAAATAGAGATTATTGTTGAAGAGGACGTTGTGGTGCCAGATATAATGGGCAAGGATTTCACAGAAGCCCAACTAGACCTTTTAGATAGAGAGCTTGTTTTGCAAGTAACAGATAGGAAATATGATGACTTAATTGAAACAGGTATGATTATTGAGCAAAACCCTATGTCTGGCAACAAACTAGAAAAAGGCAGTGTGGTTAGTGTTATTGTCAGTAAGGGAAAAGAAATTATAACCACCCCTGTCCCTAGTTTGTTAGGGGAAGATGAGGCAGTGGCTATTAACATGCTTAAAGGTGCAGGAATTACAGTGGGCAGTGTTAACTACGAAGAGAGTGAAACTGTTCCTAAAGGAAAGGTTATTAGTCAAGGAATTCCAGCGGGAAGAGAAATAGAAAAATCCGTTTCGGTCTCTGTGCTTATCAGCACTGGTAAAAAGGAAGTTGTGGTTGAAGAACCGACACCGCCAGAGCCAGAAGAAGAAACTGAAAAGACCAAAAACTTAACCATAACCATTCCTAGTTTTTTAGAGGAAAAGGAGGACTACCAAGTTTTGGTTAGACTCATTAGTGATAGTGGAGAGTCAATAATAATCTACCAAGGAAAGGTTAAGTTGGAGGATTTCCCGCTTGTTGTTGCAGTCAAGGGAAAAGGTTCAGGTACAGTTGAGACATATATTGACAATGATCCAATATATGCAGATCCTATAGACTTTAGCGAGGTGGAATAAAAATGATAGATGGCAAAATTATTAAAGGTATTGCGAGTTTTTATTATGTCAAAGCCAATGATAGAATTTATGAGTGTAGCGCAAGAGGAATATTTAGAAAAAAGTCCATATCACCCCTTATTGGTGATAATGTAGAAATAACAACAAAGGACAAGGATAGTCTGCGCGGAGGCTATGAAACCGCCAGTATCGATAATATCTTGCCACGAAAAAATGAGATGGTACGTCCGCCAGTTGCTAATGTAGACCAGGCTGTCATTGTGATTTCAGCCAACCACCCAAAACCCAACATGGACTTACTAGATCGCCTTTTGATACTGGTACAAGAGCAAGGTATAGATGCTTGTATTTGCATTAATAAAGTAGACACAGACCAAGACGAAGAGTACCTTAAGGTAAAAGCTGTTTATGAAGCCATTGGTTATACGGTTCTAGCAACGTCTGCTACTGAGGGAATTGGGATTGGCGCTTTAAGAGAGTTTTTAAAGGATAAGACATCTTTTCTAGCAGGTAACTCAGGGGTTGGTAAGTCTACCTTGCTAAATGCAGTAGATCCTTCCTTTGCCTTGGAAATAGGTGGCCTTAGCGAAAAAATTAACCGGGGTAAGCATACCACTAGGCATGTAGAACTTATGCCCCTAGAAATTGGGGGCTATGTTCTAGATACCCCTGGTTTTGGCTCGGTTTCCATTGACCACTTAGAAGCAGAGGATTTAAGACACTACTATATTGAATTTGTAGACTATGAGGGGACTTGCCGCTTTAACGGCTGTTCCCATATACATGAACCAGGTTGCAGCGTGAAAGCGGCTGTAGAAGACCAAAACATTAACATAAGAAGATACGAAAATTATATCGTTATGTATAATCATTTAAAGGACATAAGGAGATGGTAAGATGATCAAACTTGCACCTTCAATACTAGCAGCAGATTTTGCAAATTTACAAAAAGATGTTGGGTTAATTGACAAAGCGGGCGCCCACTGGGTCCACATTGATATTATGGATGGGCACTTTGTTCCAAATATTTCTTTTGGACCACCTATTATAAAAGCCATAAGGCCACATACTAAAAAAGTCTTTGATGTTCATTTAATGATTGAGGACCCAGATAAATATATTAAAGATTTCCACCAGGCAGGTGCAGATATTATTACGGTCCACGTAGAAGCCTGTACCCACTTGCATAGAACCATTCAAAGTATCAAAGAACTTGGGATTAAAGCAGGTGTTTCTTTGAACCCTGGAACAGACTTAAGTGTTTTGAATTATGTTTTAGAAGATTTAGATATGGTTTTGATCATGTCTGTCAATCCAGGCTTTGGTGGTCAAAGTTTTATTGATAATGCCCTTGGTAAGATCAAAGCCCTAAGGGGTATGATAGAAAAGACTGGAAAAGAAATCGATATTCAAGTAGATGGCGGTATTGGTCTTAACAATGTAAGAGAGGTTATAGAGGCTGGGGCAACGTCTATCGTAGCAGGCTCAGCTATTTATCACACAGAAGATCCGGCTCAAACGGTTAAGGCCTTTCTTGATATCTTAAAAGAATACGGAGAAGGCGTATGAAAATAGCAATCCTTACAAATGGTTCAATTGTTGATTATGATTTTTATAAAGAAAGACTTAAGAAATATGATTATATTATTTGCGCTGACGGGGGCCTAGCCCATGCTATGAAACTCGATTTGGTACCACAAGCGGCTTTGGGGGACTTTGACTCTACGCCTAATCATGTTGTTGAGTTTTTTCATTCAAAAGGAACTAAAATAATAAAATATTCAGCTATCAAAAATGAAACAGATACTGAAATAGCCTTAGATTTTGCCATGAATAAAAAGCCAGAATCTATCGATATTTTAGCGGGGCTTGGCAGTCGTTTTGACCATAGTTTGGCCAATGTTCATCTTCTAAAAAAAGCTTTGGATAAGGGTGTCTTTTGCCAGATTGTTACGGAAAAAAATGATATTATCCTAATTGATTCAGAAATCCGACTTGAAGGTGAAGAGGGAGATGGGATTAGCTTACTACCCCTCACAGAGACCGTTAGCCACGTCTATACTAGGGGGCTGGCGTATCCTGTAAGAAATGGAGGATTTCACATTGGGGCGCCTTATGGGGTTAGTAACTATATGAACTACCCTCTAGCAGAAATTAAAATTGATGGCGGCCTATTATTAATCATAAAATATAAAGACTAGCTGGTTGCTTTTTCACGTTTTTATCTAAGGTTGAATATTATGGCTATATAAAAGGGTGGAAGAGGGAAGTATATGAGACACCGGGTATTAGGACTTATTAGTTTTTCAGTTGGTGTTGGTATGTTATTGGCTGTTCTAGTGCCAGCTTTTGGTTGGGCACTTGCTGTAGCGTTTGGCTTGCTTGCCGCTGGGTATTTTATGAGTAAAAGCTGCTAAGAAATACAAAAAGGTATAGAGACCATGTCTCTATACCTTTAGTATTTGTCTTTGTCTATGCTCTCGCAACTAAGTTAGAACGTAGGCAACGTGTACATACATTCACATTTTTCGCTGCCCCGTTTACTAAGACTCTAACTCGTTTAACGTTCGGCTTCCACATTTTGTTAGCTCTTCTATGAGAGTGACTCACTTTGATACCGAAGCTAACTCCTTTTGAACAAATTTCGCATTTTGCCATTGCAAACACCTCCTTTATATATGCCCCTAGACATATCATGATACATTTTATCAGATATAAAGTAATATTTCAAGAGATTATGCGAATATATTTAAAAGGTTTGTTAACTCCCTATGATATGTGATATAATAACCCTATATTATTCTGCCCACATACTTGTGAGAATGTAGAAAAATAAAGATTAGGAGGTACACAAATGGCTGGGAAAATTTTTACGGAATATGGAAATGTTACAATTGATGAAGAAGTCATTGCAAGAATAAGTGGTATGACAGCAATGGAATGTTACGGTGTTGTTGGAATGGCTGCGCGTAATGTAAAGGATGGTTTGGTACAGTTACTAATGTTAGATAGTTTAACAAAGGGTATTGCTATTGAAATCAAAGACAATAAATTAAGCCTTAGCTTTCATATTATTGTAGAGTATGGTGTTAAGATTTCTGCTGTAGCAGATAATTTAATTAGTACTGTAAAATACAAAGTTAAAGAGCAAGTAGGAATAGATGTAGAAAAAGTTAATATATTTATTGAAGGCGTGCGTGTTGACAAGCACAAATAAATAACACATACAATTAAAGTGAAATTTAGTTGTATTATAAGGAGGCTTCTGGAGTGAAAATAGAAAGTATTGATGCATCCATTTTAAAGCAAATGTTTGTTGCTGGTGCCCATCGCTTGGATGCAAATAAACAGATGGTTAACGACCTAAACGTCTTTCCTGTACCTGACGGGGATACAGGGACGAACATGTCCTTAACATTTTTAGCAGCAGCAAAAGAAGTAGAGAGTGTTGAAGAAGATACAGTTCATGCTGTTGCAAAGGCTGCTTCTTCAGGATCTTTAAGAGGTGCTAGGGGTAACTCAGGGGTTATCCTATCACAAATTGTTAGAGGTTTTTACAGGGGGCTTAAGGGCCATGACATAGCAGATGCTGTGATTCTTGCAGGTGCAATGAGGCAAGGATCAGACACAGCTTATAAGGCCGTTATGAAACCCAAGGAAGGAACTATTTTAACAGTGGCCAGGGCTTTGGCTGATAAAGCTGTTGAACTGGCCTTGGAGTCTAACGATATTCTAGAGATTTTAACAGAGGTCGTTAGATATGGACGAGAAGTTTTGGATAAGACACCGGATATGTTACCAGTGCTTAAAGAAGCAGGGGTAGTAGATGCGGGAGGGGAAGGGTTAATGTGCATTATGGAAGGTGCTTTAACAGTGCTGACAGGAGAAGACAATACATATGTCGCTCCTAGAGTCGACCTAGACAAAGAATCCCTGTTCCCAGACCATGTCCATAACTTTAATATAGAAGATATTGTATATGGCTACTGTACTGAGTTTATTATTAACCGCACAGAAGATTCCCCTTACGATGAAGAAGCCATGAAAGAATACCTATCAGGGATTGGCGATAGTATTGTTGTTGTATCAGACGAAGATTTTGTTAAGGTTCACGTCCATACAGATAATCCAGGTAGAGCCCTGGAAAAAGCCGTTGAGATTGGATCCCTTAGCAATATAAAAATAGACAATATGAGAGAACAGCATATGGCACTAGTAGCTGAGAAAAAAGCCAGTAAGCCAAAGGAAAAAATAGAACTTGGATTTATTTCTATTGCAGCTGGTAAGGGCATTGCAAATATTATGGAAACACTTGGTGTGACGCAGGTCATTGAAGGTGGCCAAACCATGAATCCAAGTACAGATGATATTTTACAGGCCATCGAAAACTGTCATGCTAAGACTGTGGTTATTCTTCCAAATAACAAAAACATCTTACTTGCAGCAGAGCAAGCGGCCAAGATTGTAAAGGATGTCCAGGTTCATGTTATTCCAACCAAGACAATACCCCAAGGCATATCAGCAATGATTGCTTATAATCCAGGCGGAGACCTAGGGTCTATGATTGAGGATATGAGTGAGGCCATTGACCAGGTAAAGACAGGGCAGATTACCTACGCTGTTAGAGATACTAAAGTAGATGGCAAAGAAATCAAAAAAGGAAACTTTTTAGGCTTATTAGATGATACAATAGAAGTTGTGGCAGAGACCTTAGAAGATACAGCCAAGCAGCTGGTAGAAGCTATGGTAGATGAAGACTCAGAGATTATCAGTATCTACTACGGATCAGAAGTTGAGGAAGCATCTGCTAAGGCAATGGAAGAATATCTAGAAACAAGTTATTCAGATTGTGATATCGAAGCCCATAAGGGTGGTCAACCTGTTTATTATTATATTATTTCAGTAGAATAAATCCGAAAGACTAAAGTAAATCTTTAGTCTTTTGTTTTTTAGGAGGATTTGTATGCACTTGTCAGATACTGTTTATCATATAAAAGGTGTGGGAGATAAAATTGGCAAAAGGTTTGAGAAGCTTAATATTTATACCATTCTAGATTTAATAACCCATTACCCAAGAGATTATGATGATCGGCGTAACATTAAAAAAATTAATGACCTAGACATTGGGGAATCTAATACAGTTATAGCCACTATAGCTGCTACGCCACAAATCATGAGAAAAGGTAGGCTTATTATTGTGAGGGCTAGGGTTAAAGATGAAACTGGCAGCATGTTTGTTGTCTTTTATGGTCAAAGCTATATGAAAAACAGTCTGAAAACGGGAGAGCACTATAGCTTCACTGGGAAGGTTGCCCATAAGTTTGGGGTGCTTGAGATGGCTAGCCCAGAAATTGACCAGTTAACAGGGCCCCAGGACCGGGGAAAAGTTGGAAAAATTGTCCCTATGTATCCCACGACTTTTCAATTATCTCAAAAAAGGCTTAGAAAGTTTATTGAAGAAACCTTAGAACTTGTTGAAGATCAAATCACTGATAATGTGCCACTTTGGGTTCGGGAAAAATATCAAATAGCAGACCGAATATTTTCCATTCATAATATTCATTTTCCCAGTGATAATGATGCCTTTTTTGCAGCTAGGGAGAGGATCGTTTTTGAAGAGTTGTTTGTTTTTCAAGTTGGCCTCTTAATGATTAAAGAAGGTGTTCATGAAAATTTAGATGGGATTGCATTTAGTGACCATCCTTTTCTTGACCAGTTAATCGAAAGTTTGCCATTTGACCTAACAGGTGCCCAGGCAAGGGTATTTAAAGAAGTCAAAGAGGATATGCTAAGTCCAAAGGTTATGAACCGGCTAATTCAAGGTGACGTAGGGTCGGGAAAAACAGTCATTGCTGTGTTAGCTTTGGTTTTAGCCGTTAAGAATGGCTACCAAGCAGCTTTTATGGCGCCTACAGAAGTCTTGGCAATGCAACATTATGACTCTTTAACCACTATGCTTGCACCTTTTAATATAAAGGTTGGTGTTTTGGTTGGGTCTTTAACAAAGAAAAATAAGGATATGGCCAAAGAAGAGATTTTAAACCATAAGGTGGATATTGTTATTGGTACCCATGCCCTTATTCAGGAGGGGGTGGATTTTGCTAATCTAGGCCTTGTGGTAACAGATGAGCAGCACCGCTTTGGTGTCCGCCAGCGGGTAATGCTCTCAGAAAAAGGCCATAACCCAGATGTGATTGTTATGACCGCCACGCCTATACCACGTACACTGGCTTTGATTTTATACGGTGACCTGGACATCTCAGTGGTTGATGAGTTGCCACCAGGCCGCCAGGTGATCCGGACCAATGCTGTTAACACGTCTTATCGCCCGAGAATTTATGCTTTTATTAACAAAGAGATTGCAAAAGGACGACAGGCCTATATTATTTGTCCAATGGTTGAAGAGTCAGAAGATCATACAGAACTTCAAGCCGTAACAACGTATACAGACAAAATAAAAGAAGAGGCTTTTAGAGATAGCCAGGTGGCTTATCTTCATGGCAAAATGAAGCCAAAAGAAAAACAAGACATTATGAACCGTTTTATTCGAAATGAAATCCAAGTTCTTGTCTCCACCACGGTCATAGAAGTAGGGGTCAACGTGCCAAATAGCACAGTTATGCTTATTGAAAATGCAGAGCGTTTTGGTTTAGCCCAGCTCCACCAATTAAGAGGCCGGGTTGGCCGAGGATCTGACCAGTCTTATTGTGTTTTGATCAATGACTCAAAGAGCAAGGTTAGTAAAGAAAGAATGAAGGTTATGGAACAAACCAATGATGGATTTGTGATTTCCGAAACAGATTTAAAACTAAGAGGGCCAGGAGAATTCTTTGGAACCCGGCAACATGGGCTGCCAGATATGAAAATTGCAAATTTATATCAAGATATTCCTTTGCTAAAAACAGCCCAAGAAGCAGCTCAAATAATTTTACATGATGACCCAAAGCTTGAAAAACCTGAGCATGAGGACCTTTTAAATGATATAAAAAGACTTTTTAAAGAAACAAGTTTTGCTGTTACATTGTAATTGGAAGAAATTGCATTCATATTCGTCAGCAAACTACATATAATAGCAGTGTACCACCGAGGTACAATATAAAAACCTAAAACAAGACATTAAACGAGACATCACAAGGAGGCAATTATATGGACTACGATATGACAACACAAAACAACAACGCAAGTAAGAAATCACCAGCAATGGAGCAGTTTAAATTCGAGACAGCTAATGAAGTTGGCGTACCGTTAAAGCAAGGATATAATGGAGATTTAACATCTAAGCAAGCTGGATCTGTTGGTGGCGCAATGGTTAAAAAAATGATTGCAGCTCAAATGGGTCAAATGGGTGGACAATAATAAGAAAAATAACGTCTAATTATTAAAGACAGTGAAAAGGATGGCAGATGCCATCCTTTTCACTGTCTTTTTTGCGATACCGTGTCTGATATATCCTTTCCGGGACTTTCATGGCCGGAGTTGCGTGTCCCGGAAAGGATATATCAGACACCTTTTTTGTGTTATTATTGTTATTAATGTGACAGTTTGTTATAATAAAATAAAATGACGTTAATGTAAGGAGAATAGTATGCGGGTTATTACAGGAAAAGCAAGGGGAACTAAACTAATAGGACCAGAAGGGTTGGAAACAAGACCGACCTCTGATAGAATTAAAGAATCCTTATTTAACATAATAGGGCAAGACCTATATGACTGTTCTTTTTTAGATATCTTTAGCGGGTCAGGGGCCATTGGCATTGAGGCTTTAAGCCGGGGGGCTAGGGATGCCAGCTTTATTGACCAATCAAAAGGAGCTTACAAGGCCATAGAAGCCAATATTAATAAAACAAAATTTAAGGCGGAATCAAGTGTTTTTAACATGTCTGCAGACCAGGCTTTAGGAGAACTTGGCAATAAAAACAAAAAATATGATGTTATTTTTATGGATCCGCCTTATACTAAGGATATCATTAATAATACCCTAAGGCTTATTGTAAAAAACAACCTATTAGCACAAGATGGCTATATTATTGTTGAGCGGCCTAGGACCTACCAAATGGTTTTAGAGAAAGAGTTAGAACTTTGGAAAGAAAAAAATTACGGAATGACAACAATGAGTTTTTTAAAAGGAGTAGAGATCATATGAGCGTAGGCATTTACCCAGGGAGTTTTGACCCTGTAACCAATGGGCATATTGATATTATTAGGCGATCTGCAAAACTAGTGGATACTTTAATTGTGGCCATATTACAAAATACCAAGAAAAACTCGCTTTTTTCTGAGGAAGAGAGAATAAACTTACTCCGTGATTCATGCGGGGACATTGAAAATCTTCAAATAGAATGTTTTTCAGGATTATTAGTTGACTTTGCTAAAGAGAAACAAGCTGATTTAATTATTAGAGGTCTTAGGGCGCTTACAGATTTTGAATATGAGTTTCAAATGGCTCAAATGAATAAGCATTTATATCCAGATGTGGAGACAATTTTTTTAGTGACAGATGTGAAATATTCGTTTTTAAGTTCCAGTGCTATTAAAGAAGTTGCCAAATTTGGTGGTTGTGTGTCTGATTTCGTTCCTGAAAATGTGGCGACTTTGACTCTGGAAAAATATAAGGAGGACTAAACAGTGGAAGAGAATTCAAGAATAAACGAGATTAATGAAATGTTAGAGTTAATGGAGGACATTCTAGAAGATAGTAAACAGGCGTTTTTATCAGCAAGGGTTGTGGTTGATAAGGAGGAGATGCTTGATATTATAAAAGATATTCGTCTTCGCCTACCTAATGAAATACAACAATCAAGATGGGTTGTGGAAGACCGGGCAAAAATTTTAGCAAAAGCTCAGGCAGAAGCAGACTTGATTATTGAAGAGGCTCATGAAACCGTTGACCGAATGGTTAGGGATCACGAAATTACACAATTTGCCCAGGAACAGGCTCAAGGGATTTTAAACGCTGCCCGTCATGATTCAAGAGAAATGCACTTAGGGGCCGTTGAATATGCAGATAGTGTTATGAAAAATGTGGAAAACAAGCTAAAAGAAACTTTGGATATTATCCATGGTGAAACATCTCAGTTCCAAAGTGAAATGAGTGAAGTTGTTAGAACAGTCTATGCCAATAGAAGAGAACTTAAAGGGGTTGTAAAGCCTTTG
>CAZLPH010000005.1:2548-15555 GCA_964561345.1 uncultured Candidatus Epulonipiscium sp. | reverse complement strand
AGCCAGACCAGTACGACGAGGAATATGAAGAATACCATGAAGATTATGATGAAGAAGAATAAATAAAATGACTATCTACATAATAAGACATGGCGAAACCGATTCTAATGAAAAGGGCCAATACTATGGTCGTTTAGATATTCCTTTAAATAACAATGGTATTAAGCAGATGGAGGCCCTAAAGCCTTCCTTGAGCCTCATAGGATTTCAGGCGGTTTATAGTAGTCCTTCTTCTAGAACTTTAGAAAGTCTTAAATTATGCGGGAATCATTTATATGACCAGGTCCAAATAGACCACCGTCTAGGAGAACTAGATTTTGGGGTTTTTGAAGGTAAAACATACCAAGAAATTACCAAGCTATACCCAGAAGAAGCTAAAATTTGGGCTGGAGACTGGAAGGGTTTTTGTCCGCCAAAGGGTGAGTCTTTTATTGCCTTTTATAATAGAGTAGCTAAGTTCTTTGAAGACCTATTAACAAAGAATCACGAAAACGTATTAATAATGGCTCATTCTGGGGTTATTAAAGCTATGTACTGTTATGTCTTACAAAATAACTTGGACCTATACTGGCATTTTACTTGCCATAATGGCAAGATTAATATCATAAAATACGACTTTAATAATTTATTTATAGATGGCATTAATAAAGGAGCTTTATAATGAAAGGTGTTTTTGGAGATTTTTTATTAATGATACAGTTTTTCACTAGGATTCCTATTAACAAAAACCTGCCTTGTGAAGCTGAAAATTTTAAACGTGGTGTGGTTTTCTTGCCTTTTATAGGCCTATTAATTGGGGCCTTGCAGTATCTGGTTATTTATCTGTTTAAAGAAATGCTGCCAAGTTCTATCTTAGCTGCTATAAGTGTTATGCTGCCTATTATTGTAACAGGTGGCCTCCATGTAGATGGGCTTGGAGATACCTGTGATGGCTTCTTTGCCTTTACAAAGGACAAAGATAACATAATAGAAATTATGACAGATAGTCATGCAGGAACATTTGCAATTTGTGCTATTACAGGTAATATATTGCTCCAATATAGTGCTGTATCATATTTAATCGACCAAGGTGACTTTCGGGTTCTAGTCATTGTGATTATGTTTAGTAAGCTATTTGTCCTCTTTACAGGTCTATGGGCTAGACCGGCTAAAGCCAAGGGATCAGGTAACCTTTTTGTGGGTAATATGAGCATCCTTGTGGTAATGATGAGTGTCATTTATTCGGTTTTTATTGGCAGTATTGTTGTAGGTTTATCTGGGAGTTTGATATTACTAGTTAGTGGCCTAGGAACAACGCTTTTATTCTACTGGCTATCTTATGCCAAAATAAATGGTATGACAGGGGATACTTTTGGTGCTTTGCAAGAATTAACAACGGTTATAATGCTTATTGTATACACGGCAACCATATAAAAAAGAAAGGGGCTATTATGTCTTCTAAAATCACGTTAATTACAGGGGGTAGTCGTAGCGGAAAAAGCAGCTATGCAGAGAGAATCTATGATGGGGATAATGATATATTATATATCGCCACGGCTATTGTAACAGATCAGGAAATGGAAAACCGGATTGAAATACACAAAGAAAGACGTAATCCAAACTGGGAAACAGTGGAACAGTTTAAAAATCTTGATGAGGTTATTAGAAACACGTCTAAGAAAAATATTTTATTAGACTGTGTCACTGTAATGGTTACAAACTTAATATTTGATAGGAATCCCCATGCTGAAGACCTTGATTTTAAGGAAATAGAGACTTTGGAACAACATATCATAAAAGAATTTGAAAGCCTTATTGAAGAAGTTAGAAAGCAAGATAAGAATATTATTTTGGTGACCAATGAAGTGGGCTATGGGTTGGTCCCGGAGTATAGGCTAGGCCGTATATTTAGTGATATAGCAGGCAGGTTAAACCAAAGGATTGCTTCTTTATGTGATGCGGTTTATTTCGTTTCTTGTGGTCTGCCTTTAAAGTTAAAATAAGAATATAACTGTTAGGATAAAAGCAATAACGCCATGTAGTACTTTAGATAATAAGTACAGTGGCGTTTTTATTGCGCCTTTTTCTATAAAGCTAAGGCTTTGGGCATGGACACAGAAGCCGCCCCAGCCAAGGATAAAGCTGATAATGGGGATTTTGAGGGTACAAATGCCTTGGTAAGTTGACACCATAAAGGCCCCATTAGACATTTCAACCATGCCAATAAGCCATGACAAAGCCAGGCTTTGTGTCATTCCTAAGGGTTTTAAAAGATAATACATGCTGCTGGCAAGGACTTTCACAAGGCTGGTATCTTGGAGCAGGGTCCCTATAACAGAAAACATAATAATATAGCCCCCCACTTGAACCATAACATCCATAGCATTTGTGATGCTTTTACCTAAGATGTCCCCAATGGAAGAGGCTGGTTTTAAGGGGACTATGTAAGGGGCCTTGTAGCTAGGTGTGTCTTGGCCATAAAAGCGAAATAGGATGCCTACTAAAACTGATGAGATAATATGAATGATTAGTAGGCTATAGCCAAGTTTTTCGTTAGCTAACATACCGACCCCTACAGCGCCTAATATAAAAAAAGGCCCGCTGTTGTTGCAAAAACTTAGGACCCGCTGAAATTCGGACTTTGTAATTTGATTGCTTTCATAAAGTTCGCTGGCAATTTTGGCCCCCATAGGATAACCAGATATAAGGCCCATAATCCATGGAAATGCACAACAACCAGGAACATTAAAAAGTGGTTTCATAATGGGGCGAAAGATTTTCTCAAAGAAATAAATGCTATCTGTGGCCATAAGGATATTTGCGCCAATAATAAAAGGTAGCAAAGATGGTAAAACTGTATTAAACCATAGAAGTAGGCCTGTTTTGGCTGCCCCTATAGACACAGTAGGTTCAAATAGAAGTACTAGTATAAAAATCATGCTAATGACTGGCAAAATATATAAACGTGCTTTTTTCATCATAGGATGTCCCCCTTTTCCTTCTTGTCTATTAATATGTACAAGGTAGGGAAAAGATAACCTGTCTTAGACAATAACCAAGGGGGTTGTGTAATCTAGGGCCATATTGTTTGATGAGCTTGCCAAGGCGGCGTAGAGATTGGTGCTGCGGATTTCAAAATCAAGCATTTTCCTAGCAAGAGGTGGAAGGTCTTTGTAGTCCTTCCTGACATTCATTACAATAGGAAGGGTGGCTTTGGTGCTTAGCTGGGTCACTAGCCCACTAGAGGATTTTCTAAAGCCAAGTACCCTTATATACTGAGGGCCACCTGCTTGCTCATAGTCATTAAAGTCTGTTTTCTTTACTTGCAAAATAATATTAAGCAGTAGGCGCTGGATTGCCGTTTGCGTAAAACGCTTAGATTTAATCTTGCTAACCATCTCTTCTATGTCTTGTGTTTCTTTAAAAGATTTTAGGATTCTATTTTCCATGCCCTCTGTTATGCCCATAATATGGCTTAGGTCCTGGGGACTTGAAAATAATAAACGGTAGCACAAAAATGGTGAAAGGTTCAAAGCCTTAGCACTTTTTTGCATAAGATCATAGCTCTCTTTGGGCATGGCCTGGGTAATGGTGTCCCAGTTTCCCTTGTAGATTTCACTTCGGATGGCTGTGGCAGAAGAAAAACTTTGGCTTAACTGGGCTTGGTGATAGCCAGAGCCCTTGCGTTTAATAGTTGTAGGGATAATCTGTGAGTTTAGTTTATTGAGCGCCTTGAGATACTCAATCCCTAATATGTTATTAGGGGTTTTGATAATCTCTTCAATTTCATCTATATGATTGAATAAACTAGGTACAAAGTGGGCATAATCAATAAAAGCCTTTGCCCGGGCTCTAGGGAAGTTAACCCCTGTTTCTAAGTTTTCCTTTAATAAGATCTTAAAGGGCTCTGGTTCTTCGACCAGTACTTTTGCTATTTTTTTTAATAAGTCAATGTTATTATTTTCACTTCCAAAATTCAGACTGTCTACGATTCCGCTATGGTGTAACAGGGAAACGCTAGCAGTGGCAAAGAATTCAGCACTAGCTGTGGCATAGGGTGTGGGAAGTTCTATAACCATATCTGCCCCAGATAAAAGGGCCATTTTGGTCCGTAACCACTTGTCTGCTATAGCAGGGGCCCCTCTTTGGACAAAGTTAGGACTCATGACAACCACTGCATGTTTTGAACCGGTTAAAAGCTTAGCTTGTTGTAAATGGTAAAGATGACCATTGTGAAATGGATTATATTCAGCAACGATACCGACAATACTCATAAAATCACCTCTTCAATGCTATAATATAAAAAAAATGGAAAAAAAACAACTAATTTTACAAATCACTCTTGTATACACGAGATACATTGTCTATAATAAGTAATGACGGCTACAGTATAGTATGAAAATATAAATCTTGAAAGGGGTTTTCTAAAATGTCTTTTTTAGAAACAATTAAAGAAAGAGCAAAAGCTAGTAAGAAAACAATCGTGCTTCCAGAAACTTCAGATCTGAGGATTTTACAAGCAGCAGAAAAAATTATGGAGGAAGAAATCGCCAACGTTATATTACTTGGTAACAAAGATGACATTATGAGTGCAGATGCTAGCTTAGACTTAGGCAAAGCCACAATCATAGACCCATTAGAGTTTGAGGAAATGGACCACTATGTAACAACTTTAGCTGAGCTAAGAAAAAATAGAGGAATGACAGAAATATTAGCAAGAGAATTACTTCTAGATGACCCATTATATTTGGGTGTCATGATTGTAAAAGAAGGTCTTGCAGATGGTATGGTTGCAGGAGCGGCTAGTTCAACAGCTAATGTTCTTAGGCCATCCCTACAGATTTTAAAGACAGCGCCAGGGACAAAGATGGTATCAAGTTTTTTTGCCATGGTTGTACCAGATTGTGATATGGGGAAAGATGGAACATTTATATTTTCAGATTGCGGACTTGTTCAAAACCCAGATGCGGCGGAACTTGCAGCTATTGCTCAGAGCTCTGCCCAGAGTTTTAGACAATTATTACAAGATGAGCCATTAGTAGCAATGCTGTCACACTCATCAAAGGGAAGTGCAACACATCCTGACGTGGATAAGGTTGTAGAAGCAACGAACATCGTAAGAGACGAAGCGCCAGATCTTAAAATAGACGGAGAACTGCAATTAGATGCAGCAATCGTACCAGAGCTTGGCCAGAGCAAGGCGCCAGGTAGCCTGGTTGCAGGACATGCAAATGTTCTTGTCTTTCCAGATTTAGATGCTGGTAATATTGGTTATAAATTAGTTCAAAGGCTAGCAAAGGCTCAAGCTTATGGACCAGTTACACAGGGGATTGCTAAACCAGTAAACGACTTATCTAGAGGATGTAGTGTAGATGAAATCGTGGGCGTAGCAGCGATTACAGCAGTTCAGTGCCAATTCCAATAAAAAATTAACTATAAAAGGAGAAATACAAATGAAAGTACTCGTTATAAACTGCGGAAGTTCATCCCTGAAATACCAATTACTTGATATGTCAAATGAAAGCTTAATTGCAATTGGTAATTGTGAAAGAATAGGAATCGATGGTTCTTTTATTAAACATGAGACAACAGGGCAAGATTCTGTTAAAGACCACACAGCTATTCCAGATCATAAAGTAGCATTTGAAGAAGTTATTAAGAAACTGACAACAGGTGAGACAAAGTGTATCGAAAGTATGGATGAAATTACGGCTGTTGGCCATAGGGTTGTTCACGGCGGAGAGAAGTTTAGTGAGTCTGTTATTATAACAGATGCAGTAAAGGCTGGTATTGAAGAATGTAGTGAGCTTGCACCACTTCATAACCCACCAAACTTAATTGGGATTGAGGCATGTCATGCAATTATGCCAAATACACCAATGATGGCTGTATTTGATACTGCATTCCACCAAACCATGCCAGCAAAAGCATATATGTATGCTATTCCAAATAAGTATTATGAGAAGTATGGTATCCGTAAATATGGCTTCCACGGAACATCTCACAAATATGTTGCTCAAAGGGTAGCAGCTACTTTAGATAAACCGATTGAAGACCTAAAGATTATTGTCTGTCACCTTGGTAACGGTGCAAGTGTTTGCGCAGTTGATGGCGGTAAATCTGTTGAAACATCTATGGGCTTCACACCTCTAGCAGGCTTAGTTATGGGAACACGTAGTGGCGATATTGACCCAGCTGTTGTGACCTTTCTAACGGAAAAAGAAAACATATCAGCAGTAGATGTTAATAATATGCTTAATAAGGAATCAGGCGTTCTAGCGCTTTCTGGTGTTTCAAGTGACTTCCGTGAAATAGAAGATGGGGTTATGTCAGGGAATGAGAGATGCCGCTTAACAATGGATACCTACCAACATAGACTCATTAGCTACATTGGTTCTTATGCTGCAATTATGAATGGTGTGGATGTTATTGCATTTACAGCAGGCCTTGGCGAAAACAACATAATGATGCGTAATGAAATTTGTGATGCCCTTACTTGGATGGGTGTTAAAGCAGATAAAGATCAAAATCATTGTAGGGGAAAAGAATGTGATTTTACAGCAGAAGGTGCCACAGTTCGTACAATGGTTATTCCTACAAACGAAGAGCTGATGATTGCAAGAGATGTCGTAGAACTACTAAAAAAATAATTCATTGACAAATAATATTGCACTGCGTATAATATATAGAGTGTGACCTACTGGAGTGATAATTTTGAAAATAAATATTGCTGACATTATAAAGATTCAAGGCGCAAGAAAAAGAGTCTCTATAACAAAAGATGATATAGAGATTCCTAAAGACTTCTATTCTATGACACTATGTGAGCCTGTAAAGCTTGTAGGTGAAATAGAATCAGATGATGGTAACATTGATTTAACTGGGCTTTTAACAGCTAAGGTTAAAGTCGCATGTGACCGTTGTATGTGTGATTTTATCTATGATATTGAGTCAGAGGTTACAGAGAGTTTTGGGTCAATTATTGTTGGGAAAACGGACTATGTTGAACCGATTAACCAATCTACAATTGATTTAGATCCAGTTATAGAAGAAACATTACTATTATCTTTACCCATGAAGGCCATATGCCAATCAGATTGTAAGGGTATTTGTACTGTTTGTGGTCAAAATCTAAACAAGCAATCTTGTGATTGTGACTTAGAGTATATTGATCCGAGACTAGAAAAACTAGGCTTGCTATTTGGAAACAATGAGCAAGACGAGAAGAATAAGGAGGTTTAGACCATGGCAGTACCAAAACGCAAATCGTCCGCAGCAAGAAGGGACAAAAGAAGAGCAAACTGGAAATTAACAGCTCCTAACTTAGCGACATGTACAAAGTGTGGCGAGTTAATGATGCCCCACCGTGCTTGTAAAGCATGTGGAACATACAATAAAAGAGTTGTTTTAGATGTAGAGTAATAATAACAAAGACAGCTTAAGGGCTGTCTTTTTTATACGATACAAACAGTGAGGTGGTATAAATGTCTAAAATTGCAATTGACGTAATGAGTGGGGATCATGCCCCCAATGAAATAATTAAAGGGTGTATAGGGGCAAGTAAAGAAACCAGCGCTACTTTAATATTAGTTGGCAACAAAGAAATTATCACGAAAGAACTTAAGCACTATACATACAAAGAAGAACAAATTGAGATTGTAGATGCCCGGGATGTTATAACAATGGAAGACTCGCCTGTTATGGCTATTAGAAGAAAAAAAGACTCGTCTATGGTAGTGGCCCTAAATCTTGTTAAAGATAAAAAAGTAGATGGCATTGTAAGTGCCGGGAACACAGGGGCGCTTTTAGCCGGTGGTACTTTTATAGTAGGCAGGTTAAAAGGGGTTGAAAGGCCAGCCCTTGCGTCACTAATACCCGTGGACAAAGGGTTTTCATTACTAATGGACTGTGGTGCTAATGTGGACGCAAAGGCAAGTTATTTGCTTCAGTTTGCTCAAATGGGGCAAATCTATATGAAGGCACTAATGGGCATAGAAAACCCCTCTATTGGCCTAATTAACATAGGTGTAGAAGAAGAAAAGGGAAATACCCTTGTCAAAGAAACATACGGTCTTCTCAAAGAAAGCAAGCTTAATTTTATTGGCAATATAGAAGCAAGAGACATTTCTAAAGGCCAGGCTGATGTTTTAATTTGTGATGGCTTTGTTGGTAATGTTGTTTTAAAGCAAATGGAAGGCTTTGGGATGTGGATTTTTAGCCTTTTAAAAGAAGAGCTGACAAAGAGTCTAAGAACAAAACTTGGGGCCATGATTATTATGCCAGCCCTTAAGAGCCTTAAAAAGAAATTTGACTACGCAGAGCAGGGCGGGGCACCACTTCTAGGCCTTGATGGCCTGGTTCTTAAAACCCATGGAAGTGCTAAGGCTAAGCAAGTTAAGCATACCATTTTACAAGGTGTGCGTTTGGCCCAGCAAGATGTTATCGCTAAAATTGAACAAAATATTAATCTGTAAATAGTGTATACTATATATAAGGATAAAAGGTTTAGAAACCTTAAAAGCCTCGCAGTGCGGGGCTTTTAATCATTAAAGAATGGATGTGACATATGGCAAAAAGTTTTGAAGCTAATATCGGTTACAAGTTTAAAAAAAGAGATATATTAACAGAGGCACTAACCCACAGTTCTTATGCCAATGAACATAAGACTAATAAGTTTAAGGACAATGAGCGTTTAGAATTCTTAGGGGACGCAATCCTAGACTTAGTTGTTAGTGACTTTTTATATAAAAAGCACGAAGATTTGCCAGAGGGTGATTTGTCTAAACTCAGAGCCAGCATTGTTTGTGAGGCGTTTTTAATCATGGCAGCAAAAGAAATAAACTTAGGTGAGTTTATGCGCCTTGGTAAAGGGGAAGAGCTGACGGGTGGGAGAGAAAGAACATCGGTTTTAGCAGATGCCTTTGAGGCGGTTATAGGGGCTATTTATTTAGATGGCGGTTTAGCAGATGCCAAAGAGTTTATTCACCAGTTTATTATTTCTTTTATGGAGTCCTTAGCAAACAATAAAAAAATTGAAGATTATAAAACAAAATTACAGGAAAAAATCCAAAAAGAAAGTAAAGATCCATTGTCTTATGTTGTTGTAGATGAAGAAGGTCCAGATCATGACAAATATTTTGTTGTTGAGGTTAAACATAATGATCTTGTACTTGGACAAGGCAGTGGAAAGACCAAGAAAGAAGCCGAACAAAAGGCTGCTTATAAAGCATTAAAAAAACGACAGTAATTGGCAGGTGTAAGATGTATTTAAAGAAGGTAGAAATTCAAGGATTTAAATCCTTTGGGGATCGTGTAAAACTTAATATACCAGCAGGGATTACAGGTGTTGTAGGCCCTAATGGTTGCGGAAAAAGTAATATAGCTGATGCTATGCGCTGGGTACTTGGTGAACAAAGTGCTAAGCTTCTTCGTGGTGAGCGGATGCAGGATGTTATTTTTGCAGGTACTCAAAACCGCCGAGGGGTTGGCTTTGCTCAGGTTTCTATGACCATTGATAATAGTGAGGGAGAGCTTCAAATAGACTACAGTGAAGTTGTCATTACCAGGCGTGTTTACCGCTCTGGTGAGAGTGAGTATCTGATTAACAAGTCACCCTGCCGTCTGAAGGATATTCATGAGGTTTTTATGGGGACAGGTGTGGGTAAAGAAGGCTATTCTATTATAGGCCAAGGCCAAATCGATAAGATTCTAAGTAGCAAACCAGATGATCGGCGAAATCTCTTTGAAGAAGCGGCAGGGGTTTATAAGTATAAGCTTCGCAAGCTGGAGGCAGAAAAAAAGTTAAATCAGAAACAGGAAAATCTAATCCGTGTTCAAGATATTTTAACAGAGGTAGAAGGCCGACTAGAAACCTTAGAGGAGCAGGCTTCTAAAGCAAAGGAATATCTGACCATAAGGGATGTTTTAAAGGAAATCGAGCTTACCATATTTGTTTATGAGGCTGATAAGATAGAGCTAGCCTTACAAGAGCTTACAAGTACCCTTAGTGCCCTTGAGCTTGATGCTAGCCAAAACACAGAAAACTTGGTTGAAACTAAGGTGAGTTATGACCAGGTTAGGGCAAGGCTCACAAGTTTACAAGAATCAAGTACGGCTATTCAAAATGACATTATGTCTATTCGTATGGCCAACGAGCAGCACCAGAGTAATGTGAAAGTCAATATGGAGAAGATTAAATCTATTGATGAGGCGGCTAGGCGTTTAAAAGAAGATTATCATAAAAGAAATGCCAAGTCCAAAGAGCAGACTGCTGAAAAAGAGTTGTTTGAATCTAAGCAAGTGGAGATTCAAAACAAAATTAAAAAGCAAGAAGTATTTTTAAGTGTTCTAGAGAATGATTATGAATCAATGACAAATAAGGTTATTAAAGAAGAAGAAAAGATTGAGACCCACAAAAATAAAATATATCAGGGGAAATCTCAAATTACTAGCATGGAAAGTAGTATTGAAAATGGCCATACCCTCAAAGAACAAATAGAAATAAGAAACACCCAAATAAAGAGCTCTTTTGCTTTACTAGAAACTGATATGTTACATCAAAGCACCAGGTATGAGGCGCTCCAGAAAAAGCAGTTAGAGGCCACGGATAATTACAATGTAGTCTTAAAAGAGGTCCAAGATTTAGAGGAGAATCTAAAAGCACTAGCCTTCAAGCAAGATGAAAATCGTAAGCTACATAGAAGGACAGAAGACTTATACCATAAATCCTATTCTAGAGCCAATGTGCTTTTGCAAATGAAGAATGAGAATGAGGGATTTTATAGAAGTGTTAAAAACATTCTTAAGCTAAAGCAAAAAGACCCAGGTCAGTGGGAAAAAATTCATGGGGTTGTGGGAGGGCTTATAAAGGTTCCTAAGGGTTTAGAAACTGCTATGGACATTGCCCTGGGCAATAGTTTGCAACATATTGTAACACAAGATGAGCAAACGGCTAACCAGGTTATTGAATATATTAAGAAATACAACTTAGGGCGGGCGACATTTTTACCCTTATCAGCAGTTAAGGGGTACGCCTTAGGGGCAGATGCTCATAGTATTCCCAAGGAGCCAGGTGTTATTGGCTTTGCCAATAGCTTAATAGCTTATGATGAGACCTATAGTGGTATTATGGCTAATCTTCTGGGGCGTGTTATTATTGTTGATGAGATGAAAAATGCCATTGCTTTAGCAAAAAAATATAGGTATCGCTACCGAATTGTTACCCTTGAAGGAGAAGTCCTAAACCCAGGTGGCTCTATTACAGGAGGGCACTTTCAAAAAAACAAAGAAAATATGTTTAGCCGGGACCGGGAAGTAAAGGAACTAAGAGAAAAGGTTAATCAGTACAAACTTGACCTAGAAGAAATTTTAGAAAAAGAACAAAGTCTAGACCAGAAAAACAAAGAGCTTGGGGGAGTCTTGACCAGTAAGCTAGCTGAAAAAGCTGTTCTTGAGAAAAAGCAAATGGAACTTAGAATGGAATCTGATCATATCCAAAGCGGCCTAAGGCAGCTAGAACATGAGAAGCTAAACCTTGAGAAAGAAAAGGCTGATATCGCAAAAAGGTATGAAAAAATGGATACGGATACCCATAACTATGCCGAGCTTCTAAAGCAAACTCAGCTTGAAGTTGACGCCTTGGAAGGGGAAACAATAGGAATCAGCCAGGGCCTTATAAGGATTAAGCAAGAAAGAGAAGAAGTAGGGGCCAAAATGACAGAACTTAAAGTGTCCTTATCATCTGAAAAAGAAATCTTAAAGTCTGCCATAGAACAAACCAAGCGCTTAGAGCGGGATATGACTTATAACCGCAATGAAAACCAGTCTTATGCAGAGCAACTAGAGCAAAATCAACTAGGGAAGCAGGTGTTTTTAGCTGAAATTGAAGGCTTTAAAGATGACATTAAAAAGTGCAATGCATTATTAGAAGCCCAGAATGATAAACTAGCTAAGACGACCAATGATATAAAAGCTTGTACGGAAGAAGAAGCTAATAAAAGAAAATACCAAGATGAGATTGTGGAAGCAAGCACTCTTTTACAAAATGAAATTCACCGTATTGAAGGAAAAATAACCAAATTAAAGTTAGAAAAAGAAAATGTCTATACCAAGATTTGGGACAAATATGAGGTAACCTACCAAACAGCCAAGACATACGGGGCTATTGGGTCAGATGTATCTGCAGGCCTTACCTTGGTGGAACTTGAGAAACTTCAAAAAAAGGCTAACAACTACAAATCCCAGATTCGCACACTAGGGATCATTAATACAGGGGCTATTGAAGAATTTGATGAGGTAAAAGAGCGGTATGAGTTTATGAGAGGTCACGAGCAAGATATTTTAAAGGCAGAAGAAACCCTGTTAGAATTAATTGATAACCTAACGGCTTCAATGGAAGTAATTTTTAGAGAGCAGTTTGCTAAGATTTCTGAGAACTTTAACATTGTTTTTACGGAGTTGTTTGGGGGCGGACAAGCCTTTTTGGAACTAACAGATAATGACAATGTCCTAGAATCAGGAATTGAAATAAACGTCCAACCACCAGGCAAAAAGCTACAAAATATGATGTTACTATCCGGTGGGGAGAGAGCCTTAACAGCAATTGCTATATTATTCGGTATTTTAAGGTTAAAACCATCTCCATTTGCTGTTTTAGATGAGATTGAGGCAGCCCTAGATGATGCTAACGTTGCTAGGTTTGCAGACTATCTCAAAAAAATGGGTGATCATATGCAATTCTTAATTATTACCCATAGAAAAGGAACAATGGCTGTGGCTGATACAATATATGGTGTTACAATGGAGGAACAAGGTGTATCGAAAGTTATTTCAGTGCAATTGGATGAAGCAACAGGTTATAGTGACGCTAAAGTAACTTAAAAAAAGGAGGATTATGATGGGTTTTTTTAATAAATTGTTTGGAAAAAAGGGAAAAGAAACAGATGAGGCAGAAGTTATAGCTGAAGCCAAAGTTGAAGCAGAAGCAGAAGTTGGGGAAGCAGCGCTAGAGCCAGTGGAAGTAGTGGCAG
>CAZLPH010000005.1:0-2448 GCA_964561345.1 uncultured Candidatus Epulonipiscium sp. | reverse complement strand
GAAGCAGAAGCAGAAGTTGGGGAAGCAGCGCTAGAGCCAGTGGAAGTAGTGGCAGAGGAGGAAGTAGAAGAGCAGGAAGTAGAAGCAGAAGAAGTCGAAATAGTAGCAGAGCTTGAGGTGGAAGCACAAGAGCAAGAAGAGACGGCAGAGGCTGAAACAGAAGTAGAGGCCCTAAAAGAGAAAAAGGTTGGTTTCTTTTCCAAACTGGTACAAGGCCTTACAAAAACAAGAGATAATATATTAGAGGGCGTTGACAATGTTCTTAAATCATTTACTAAAATAGATGAAGACTTATATGAGGAACTAGAAGAAGCTTTAATTATGGCAGATCTTGGTGTTGCAACAACAATGGCTATTATGGAGGAGCTCCAGGCCAAGGTAAAAGCAAATAAAATAACAGATCCTGCTGATTTAAAGGATATGATTGTTGAGATTATTACAGAGATGATTTCCCAGGGAGATCATACCCTAAACATTGAAAAAGGCACCCCAACGGTTATGCTTGTTATAGGGGTTAACGGTGTTGGTAAGACCACAACCATAGGTAAACTTGCCAACCAACTTAAGGGTGAGGGCAACAAAATTCTTATTGCAGCAGCAGATACTTTTAGAGCAGCAGCGATTGAGCAGTTAGAAGTATGGGGAGACCGTAGTGGTGTAGATGTTATAAGGCAAAATGAAGGCTCAGACCCTGCAGCTGTTATTTATGATGCCCTACAAGCAGCAAAAGCTAGAAAAACAGATGTTTTAATTTGTGATACAGCAGGTAGGCTTCATAATAAGACAAATCTTATGAAGGAGCTTGAGAAAATCTTTAAAGTCATTGAAAGAGAGCATCCTAATGCAAACAAAGAGGTTTTACTGGTACTAGATGCCACAACAGGGCAAAATGCCGTTTCCCAGGTAAAACAATTTAAAGAGGTAGCCAATATTACAGGGATTGTGTTAACCAAGTTAGACGGGACGGCAAAGGGCGGGATTATTGTTGGGATCCAATCTTCTATGGGAATTCCAGTTAAGTTTATTGGTGTTGGTGAGGGGATTGATGACCTCCAGCCATTTGAACCCGCAGAATTTTCCAGGGCACTTTTTGGCAATTAAATTTAAAGGTAATGGTTTTAATATTTCAGGGGTAGTGAGCCTAGGCTTACTGCCCCTGAGTGTTTTTAAGGCTCGATTTGTTGTGGTGCTAAATAGGCATAGGTCTACATACATATGTTAGATATAAGTCAGGGGAGAAGGAGCGAGTGAATGAAAAATAAAAACTTTACTTATCTTATATTAAGCATAATTGTCTTAATGCTAGTTATAGGTATTATTCCTTTGAGTAAGAGCATATCATCTTGTAAGCATAAGGAAGAAAGGGCAAAAGTGGAAGAAAAGGAGGATAGGCTAGTGAGAGATGAGGAACTTTATAATCATATTGAAGCTTATGCTAATCAGTATGAGATAAGGCCCATTGACGCAAAAATAGACCCTATATGGAAGGCTATACCTGGATACAATGGCATAGGGATTAATATTACTGAGAGTTATGTAGAGATGAAAAAAACTGGAGTGTTTGATGAAAAAAAGCTTGTTTATAGAGAAATAGGGCCTAAAATACATTTAGAAGACCTAGATCCCCAACCCATTTATAGGGGGAATTCAGAAAAACCCATGGTGGCATTTTTAATTAATGTGGCTTGGGGGAATGAGTTTATCCCAACTATCCTTGAGACGCTAGAGACCCATCAAATCAAAACAACATTCTTTTTTGATGGAAGTTGGGTTAAAAACAATCCAGATATAGCTAAGCTAATATATGCAGCAGGTCATGAAATTGGAAATCATGCCTATACCCACCCTGATCTAAAATCCTGTTCTAGGGAAAAAACAGTGGAAGAACTAAAAAAGACCAATGAGATTATTGAGGAGACCCTAGGTGTCAAACCGGTCTGGTTTGCCCCGCCAAGTGGAAGCTTTAACCAGGTAACTGTGGAAGTTGCCCATGACCTTGATATGAAAACCATTCTCTGGACAGTGGATACTGTTGATTGGAGAAAACCTGAAACTTCTGAGATGGTTGGGAGGGTTCTGTCAAAAATAGAGAAAGGATCAATGGTTCTCATGCATCCGACTAAGCCCACAGCTGAAGGCCTTGATAAAATCATAAAGGGTATTAAAGAAAGAGGCTATCATTTAGGAACTGTTACTGACCTGATGAGTGAGAGGCGCCTAAGCAGCTTTTAACGCCCCAGGAAGTTATGTTGCAAAGGCTCCTTGCCACGTCACTTTTTGAGAATCTGTTTTAATCTAAAAAAACCCTTGACATATCCCCAGAAGTTGCGTATAATTCATCTGTAAAGTAAATAAGCCTGACAGGCACTAACTCTAGAATGGAGATTGCGCGTGGAAAAATTATTACAAGTAACCTACTTATATGATTTTTATGGTCAATTACTTACC
>CAZLPH010000004.1:18208-32881 GCA_964561345.1 uncultured Candidatus Epulonipiscium sp. | reverse complement strand
CCATAGGCAAATTGCTTTCTTGCATCATTTAAATCCTTCCACAAAGGTGGCCGTAAGTTAGGGTCAAAAGAAATCAAAGCCCCATTTTTCTTTGCTAGATCAATAGCGTGTACTGTCGCTTCCCTTACCCCCTCATGGGTCATTGATAGGGTTCCATGATGGAATATTTTAGTATCTTTTAAGAGCTCTTCATTTACCTCATCTTTGGTTAAAAGCATATCTGCTCCAGGATTTCTGTAAAAGGAAAAGTCTCTATCACCATCTTCAAAGGTTTGTACGAAGGCTAGAGTTGTTTTCGCATCATTATCTAAAATTAGATTACTTGTTCCTATGTTCAACTCTTCTAGGGTGTCCTTTAGCTTATGGCCAAATAGATCATTACCAACCTTACCAATAAAGGCTGTTTTATAACCTAAATTATTAAGCATTGCCAAAACATTACACGGGGCACCCCCAGGATTTGCTTCAAATAAAGTATTTTCCTGGGCAGATTTCCCGTTATCCGTAAAGTCTATTAATAATTCACCTAAGGCTATTACATCATGTTTTTTCAAGTTTTTACCTCCTTAAATTAATCTAAAATAACACTTTTTTTAGTACTGTTTCTCACCACAATATCTGTGTCCACATATATAACCTGTCTTTTTTTTGTCGGCTTATTAATTCTTGTCAGTAAAGATTCAAAGGCACATCTTCCAAGCTCTTCCCTGTGAATTTTAACAGTTGTTAAGCTGGGTCTTACATTTTCAACTTCTGGTAAATCATCAAAGGCTGTTATTTGTACACTTTCAGGAATCTTATGACCTAATTCCTTTAAAGCTTTCATAATGTTAACAGCTATAGGGTCGTTAACACATATAAATGCATCTGGTAAAACAGCCATATTTTTTAGGTGACTTTTGATATAATCATCATTAAAGTAAGCTTCACCATCTCCTACGGTCATTGAAAATTCAGGATTAATGCCTAAGTTTGCATCTCTTAAGGCATTTGTATATCCCATATATCTTTCATAAAAACCTCTGCAATGGCGATAATCTCCTATAAAACCTATGTTAGTACAGCCATCTTCTATTAATCTTGAAACCATCTTATAAATTTGATACTCATTGTTCATCATTACTATATCGTATTGCCCTGGGATATCCCATGCATCATAATAAAACTCTATAAATACCAAAGGAATCTTTGTTTTTATTAACTTTGTAATATAGGCTTTATCAAAAACTTCTAGGCACACAATACCATCAATTGCACTTGTTTTAATATTAGTCGGTAATGTTCCATTTTCTATATCTTTATTACTTACATTAGAGAGCAAAAGGTTATGCCCTTTGTTATGAGCCATCTTTTGAATGGCATTTACAATATGAGCAAAGAAATTAGATTCAACTATATTTCCTTTTGATAAGATAAGAATATTTAATACCTTTTTTTCTACAGCCTTCTCTAGCACTTCTTCTTGTGCTTTTTCTTGAAATTGCGCATATCCCCTATAATTCATATCAAGGGCTATTTTAAGCACATCTTTCTTTGTTTCATTTGGTCCATTATATTTATTGTTAAAAATTTTAGACACTGTATTTCTAGATAACCCTGCTTTATCTGCAATGTCTTGCATTGTTACTCTTTCCATTATTCCCCTCTTTCTTGCAGCTTTTGTGCAGATAAATTGACTATTATAAACGCTTTACCGATTTGTATCTATAAATATATTAGCACACTACCGTAATACTCACAATGAATTTAACCTATACACCATTTGTTTATATTTTTAATGACTGCCTTGCCATCCGCCTTAAAACTAATTCCGTAATCTTTATCAATTGGGTAGATTCTACTTGTAATCGTCATTTTTCCTTTTTGCAGGAAAACCTCTACTGATGATGTGTCAATAAAAATTCTTATGTTTAAAATATTATCTTCTAATTCTAGGGGTAATGTTCTATAATTCTCTTTTTCAAAATCTATTTGTTTTATCTCATGGCCACTATTTCTTCTATCAAATGTAATTGTTTGTTTTTCTTTATCATAACTTAAGACAGTCTCATAATCTTTTGACTTAAACATATTAACTGTAAAACCATCTGCCTTGGCTAGATCAACATCCATTTCAATTTCAATGGCACTTCCTTTTATAGCCGTTAAATCAAGTTCTTCTCCAGTAATCTCAATATTATTATAATGGACAAGATCCTTTCTGTAATTTTCAATCTCTCTTACAGGATTTTGTATAAGCCTATTATTTTCTATTGTAATTTCACGTGGTAGGGTCATACTTCCAGCCCAACCTTGTTTTAAATTACTGGAAATAATCTCATCTTCCCATGCTTGCATCCAGGCTACCATTATTCTACGGCCATCATCTGTTAAAACTGTTTGGGGTGCATAAAAGTCAAATCCACAGTCGATTTCTTGGAAATCATCTTTGCCTAGTGCTTGATTATAATCGTTTTGTTTTCCTAAAGCATATACTGCTGATTGCTTATTGGTAAATAAATGCTCTTCTTTTTCAAGTGATATGATAGACATCATTAATAAAAGATTATTATCCAAGTCGAATATATCAGGACATTCCCACATGGTGCCAAAGCCTGGTATTGGCTCTATAAAATCATTTATATATTCCCAGTTTTCTAGATCTTCTGATACAAACAGTGGCATTCTACCACCAAGTTTTTCATCCATTGCTACAACGGCTGCATAAAACTTTCCATCCTTTTCCCAAAGCTTTGGGTCTCTAAACTCGCCTGGTAAAATTCCTTCTGGAAGCTTATGGACTGGTATAACGGGATTATTTTTACTTTTTGTAAACTTAATACCATCACTACTTCTTGCTATGGCCTGTTCTTGAAAATCCTTACCAAGTCTCTTATTTATACCAGTGTACATTAAAATAAGTTCTTTATTGTGCTCTATGGCCGTTCCAGAAAAACATCCAAGATCATCGTAAATTTCATCAGGCGCTAAAGCTACAGGTCTATCTTCCCATTTAATAAAATCTTTTGTTGCAGCATGCCCCCAATGCATGGAGTTCCATTTTTCTTCATAAGGATAACATTGATAAAATAAATGATATTCTCCTTTATATCTTGAAAATCCATTAGGATCATTCATCCAACCAATCGGTGGTATAAGATGAAACTTCTGTAAAAACTCTTTATTTACCTTATCTTTGTTCTCTTTAATAAATTTATTTGCTTTATTAATCATATTTTCCTCCACATTGGCATTGCTGCCATTAATTTTAAGTTTAATTTTATGGTATCAGTAATTCTATGTCCTCAAGAGTGGCGTCTCCGCCGATGCTAAATAAACCCCAGTCATTTCCTCTAGCTCTATATATTCTATTACTCAGAACCTTGGTGTCATCCATGTATAGGACTATTATTTCATTTTCTACGACAATTTTCACATCATATTCTACGCCCTCTTCAAACTCAAAGCTTGAATACACAACAGGCTCTGCATATCTCATTCTTGATAAAATACTACTATCATACCTTAATAAGTTTTTATTAGGGTCTAAATGGATTCCTAGGGCATTCTCAATCTCCTTGTCTTTTCCAAAAAAGAAGCCAATGCCTTTGCCTTTTTCACCTAGGGTTAGTTTGGCCTTTAAAAGCATTGTTTGTGGCAACTTCCCAAAGTCAATGGCTGATACACTTTCACCATCACTTTTTACAATTGCTAACCCCTCATCATAACTGGCATCACCAATTGTTTCAGTTTTAGCTAATTCAATTTTATTTTTAAAGTAATCATTAAATTGTGATGGCATAAGGGCTTTTAATCTCCCATCAGCCCCTTGGCTTAACTCATAAACGGCTACGTTACCAGCCCAACTATATTCATTGCTATCTTTTTCATCATTTTTTCTATTTATAAATGCAAATAGGTATCTCTTTCCTTCATAGAGGGTTGTTTTTGCTGCATAAAAAGCCTGCCCGTCTAACACATTATCTTCTGGCTCATAAAACGGACCATATACACTATCACTCATGGCATAATAAGTGACATTATTCCAACTATAAAACATGTAATAATGTTGACCCATTTTAAATAAATCAGGACACTCCATCATATGATACTTATTAGGTGCATACAGTGGTTCGTGAAGTGCCCACTTAGATAAATCATCTGATTTATAAAGAGCGATAAAACCATTTAACTCTTCATTTCTTGCTGAAATCAACATCCAGTAGCAATTATCTTCTTCATTCCAAAATACTGATGGGTCTCTAAAGTCATCACTGCTATAGCCTTCGGGTGCTAAAAAGGTATCTTCTGCTATCTTGATCCAATTGATATTATCATGGCTTATTGCATGCATAATTCTTTCTTTATCTAGTCCTTTTTCAGGAAACGTGTCATTGTGCCCTGTATAAAAGGAATGATATACACCATCGACAAGAATAAAACTACCTGTACCTATAGCCAAATCTGGCTCATCTTCACTGGTTGAAAATGGAATTGCTAAGCCATCATCTGAGTATTCATATAGATTTGTCGTTGAAAACTTATGAATAGGATGGTAGGCTTTTCCGTTATTATCTGTATCATATAAATAGTATAAATGTATCCCTTCATCGTCTGTAAGAGGCATTAGATCTCCTACGAAGTTGTTTTTAGATGTCATAAAAACCTTAAATGTATTATAATCTATCACATCATTTCCCCCAGTTAAGTTATTGTTTTTTACTTCTACTTGTTTTTCATTGTTTATCTGATTGCTGGCTAATTCTTTATTATTACTGCATCCCGCCAAAATAATTAAAATAACTATATTTATAAAGATTAATTTTAAATTTTTCATATTTTCCCCTTAATTACAATAATCATCACTATCATAAGGTAGTGATGATTATTTTATACTCAATATCATATCCCCATGTGATTTGCTCTATCTATCTCTTATTGTTCTAATGTTGTCTTTCCACCTGCAACGATTTGTTCATCTGCCGTTGTTAAGAATGTATTTACTGGTGTTCCATTGATTAGACCTTGATAAATTGTCCAGTTTGCATCCCAATATGCTTCAATACCAATTGGGAAAAATACAATTTTTTCAGCTAAAGAGTTCATCAATGCCACATCTTCTTCGCCATATTGTTTTACTAATTGCAAATCATTATATCCCTTTTGCATACTTGCAGACATTCCCATAAATGCAGCAGCACCTTCCCCATTTGCAGCTGTTACCGGAATTGACCATCCTGATAAACCACCACCACCTTGCAGTTCATCTCCTGATGGCCCCTTAGGAAGTGGAACCCATCCTAATTCATAGCCTGATGATAAAGCATCAAATCCATTAAATCCATATTCACATGTCATAGCAAGTTTACCACTTTTAAATAAATCTATAAAATAATCACCTGTTTGGCTAGCATCAATAAATTTGTCTTTTAGGAATGCATCTTGGATAAAAGTCATTGTTTCAATGGCTGCAGCATCAAGATAGTTACTACCAATAGTTCCGTCCTCATTATATGCAATACCTCTAACGCCATTAGTTGCTAAGAATTGGACATAAGCTGTGTCCCAATAACCAAATCCATAAGAATCCATCTCTGAGTCTCCGTCTGTGTCTACAGTCATTGCTATAGCCGCATCACGAAAAGTCTCCCATGTCCAGTTACCTTCTTCAAACAACTCCATAGGTGTTTTTTCACCATAGGTTTCAAACAAAGTTTTATTGTAGTACATGACAACTGGTGTTGCATCAATACCTGCTGCATATGCATTTCCGCCAAATTTAAAAGCCTCTGTGACACCTTGGTTCCAAAACTCATTGTCTAAATCAATAAATTTAGAAATATCTTGAACGAGGTTCTTAGCTGGGTATATTGGAAAGTTTTGATCATGTGCTTGTACTAAATCTACCACTTCTCCAGCATTTACTTGCTTGATTAAAGTGTCTTTTTGATCACCCCAGCCCACATCAATGACATCTACCTTACCACCGTATTTTTTTTCAAATTCATCTTTTACACTCCAAACAGCATCAAATGTATCTGGGTTTGCTGCCAAATTTATTTCATATTGGTCTTCTGATGTATGCCATAATATTGTAATTTCAGGATTTTCTAAGGTTTCAGGCAATTCTAACCCTGCCACCCCTTCTTCTTCTCCTGCTACTTCCTCTTTAGTGTTGTCATTATTGTCTGTTTCTTTATTTACTTCAACATCGCTCGTGTTACCATTATCATTGTTAACCTTTGCTGAGCATGCTGATAGTGACATGGTTAATAATCCTGCTGCTAAAATTAATGTAATTGCTTTTTTCATCTCTATACCTCCTAGTATAATTAATAAAATATTGGGGATACGCCTATCTTCAAAATAATTATTTTATACCCATATGTTCAATACTATCTGAGAAATAGTTTTGACTAATGATAAATAGTATCAACATTGGTATAATTGCAAGTAAACACCCAGCCTGCATTCTTGTTACAATTCTCAAAGGATCAGATATGGTCTGGCCACCAACATAATTAGATAAATCTACTCTCAAAGATGATAGTGCTACAATCAACGTCTTTCTTTTTGTACCGAGGAATTGATTAGCCTTATAAAAATCATTAAAATGCCATACAAAAGAAAACAAAAATACTGAAATTATTGCATTTTTAGCGTTTGGCAACATAATGTGTAAAAAGGTTTTAAATGGTCCACTGCCATCTACATAAGCAGCCTCTTCTAAGGAACTAGACATGGACTCGAAAAATTGCCTAAATATATAAATATACAATCCTGATCTAATACCTGATCCAAGCAAAGACGGCAAGTAAAAGGTCCAATTGCTTCCGATCATATTGATAGGGGTTGGTAATATTCCCCCTGCTGTAAACTCTTTCATATTCATATATGATGGTAGCATGATGGTTTGCATAGGTACGATTAACGTTAGTATGACACAAGCAAACAATATATTTTTGCCTGGAAACTTATATCTTGCAAAACCGTATCCTGCTAAAGAACAAGAAATAACATCTAGGATTGATGAGCCTATGCTGATGGCTAAACTCGTTTTTAATGCATCTAGATACTTCATTGACCTGAAGGCATCAATAAAACCTGTTAAAGAAAGATTTTTAGGAATCCAGATTACACTTGGGTCATATGCATCAATTGGATTTCTAATAGCCATACTAAATATAAATAGTACCGGGTACAAGAGTTGATATGAGAGTAAAACTAATAATGCATATTTACTGATTTGATACAATCTTTTTCTAACCATATTATTTTTAATTTTATACATTTTATCCTCCTTAATTATCTTCTACGATTATATGTTTTTTTAAAAACATATAAACTAGGGAAAGCACAATGATTACCATTGTAAAATATATAATCGATAAGGCGGATGCATATCCTAATTTCACATCATCAAACGCTGCAGAATAGATCATTCTAACTATTTTATTGCCATAGTCAGAAAACATATCAATAATGCTATAAATAATATTTAGTAATAACATAGGCGTTAGCATGGGCAAAGTGATTTTGAAAAACTGCTCAAAGCTCCTTGCCCCTTCTATGGATGATGCTTCATATACATACTCCGGAATATTATGAAGTCCTGATAAAAACAGCAATATTTGCACCCCAGAGCTCCATGTTAAATCAAATATGGCATTTACAATTTGATTGATAAAGTTTAATATCCCCTGGCTTAATCCCATTGATATAAATAAAGAATCTAAGCCACCAGAGCTAAATAAATAGGTTGTAGAACTTCCTTTAATTCCTTGGGAGAAAACATCTTCCCTTAAGATTTGCATGAGTACACCAGAGCCTATTATGACAGGTAAAAACGCAATTGCTCTAACAAGTCCTCGGCCCTTAAACTCACCTTTAAGGAGTAGTGCAAAACAAAGACTATATACGATAATTAAGGGAATCTTTATCAAATCTTTTAAAGAATTTACTGCCTCTACTATAAAATTGGGATCATTAAATAATGCATATTTGTAGTTTGTCAATCCAATAAAGGTAATCCTAAACCCATCAGGTGACGCTTCTAATTTGGAAAATGAGTATTGTATGGAATCCTTGAAAGGAATTGCAAAGAATAAAATAAATCCAATAAGCCAAGGAAGAACAAACATAAGGCCATAAATCTTCTTCTTCTTTTCGTAAGAAAGTGGTTTTAGACCCCTTCTTCTTTTAGTTGTATTATCCATTAGTTATCACCCCTTACTCGGAAATCCTTTTTTCCAATTGTTAGACCATCAGTTGTTACATCTTCATTATTATAATTGGTATACACACGATAGCCATTACTAAAGCTTGTCATAAATACGTTTTCACTAAGCTCTTTATGACCTATGATCTTTTCATTACTGATGATTGATAAGTCACTAAATCTTTTTGCTGTCTCTAGCAGCTCATCTTTCCAGTCCATATAACCATTAGAGTACATATAAGCATAGTTGGTATTTATAAGTAAACTAGGATCATTAGCAATAAACATATAACTAGGGTTTACGCCTGTTTCAGCTAGTTTTAGCAGATAATCATTGATATCCCCCATCATATTTATAGGTTCACTATAAAGTGTGGCATAGCCTGACATTACTGTTTGATAAAAGGGAATTGATCTATCTACCATATCAAACTCGCTTGAATATACCGGTACATTTGTAATGACATCTGCATATGGTAAACCATATCCAAAGGCACTATCTAGAACTAAGGTTTTGATCTCTTCTTTAAACTTCAAAAGATTTTGCTCAAAGATTGTACCTGTTTCATTCCTAGAAACGCCATCTTTCTTATAGTTGGAATAAACCATGCTAGGCATTCCAGCTAAGGCAACATTCTGCCACTGATTTTGATGTAATGACTTTGTTAACTTGGATGTTAGTTTATCTGTTTTTCCAGGTGATATTAAGTATGAGGGTGGAAGTTTAGGATTTTTTACACCTGTACTTAATAAATAATCATATTGATAGGCAGCTGACCTATGAATATTTCTTGTGGAATCTAACTTCTTGTATCCATTGCCAGTTCGGTACATATTAACAATATCAAAGGATGGATAAAGGCTAACCTCTAACTCTTCTAAAAGATTTTCCATTTTATTAAATTTAGATTTTCCACCAAGCTTTTTCTCAAATTTCACACTATCTAGAACCTTACCCTTCAGGCCACCTTTTAATCCTCCTAAATACCTGATACTTAGGTCTGTCACAGCCCCTAAATCTTTGGCAACATTTCCAACATCTTCATAGGAAGTTAACACTTCTAGTGTCTTATAGGGAATCCCTAGAAAGGTATCTATCTTATCAACTGAACCAAGTAAATCTACATTAACCTTGGATTTGTTTCCTTCAGATTTCCCAAGTTCCACCATACCTTTTTCTTCAATAAGATATCTTTGATAACGAAGTGCCATGTCTGTATAATCAGAGTCTTTTTCTAAAAAATAATATCTGACTTCATACTCTGGAAACTTGTTAAATTGTTCTGACCACATCTGAGATATCTCTTCACTAGCTGTATTTGCAAATAGTTTATGGGTATCTAAATACATATAATTTATCTTCGTATAGGCAATATTATTTGATGTTGATTTTCCACTAACCTCTGCATTAATATCTGCTTGGTATTCCCCCTGGTTAATAACTGCAAGTATCGCTTGGTCATTTTTCTTTATCCCAAAAATAGGCATTGTAACGTTTTTCTTCACCCTTGTTTTGCTATTTGTATTTAAGGCGAGATCCCTACCATAAACTGCCTCTGAATAAGCTAAATAACTTTGTTTATTATTATTAAATTCCATTAAACTTCCACTACCATCGGGAAGTACAATATATCCCTCGTCCTCTTTATTACCACTAGCCATATAAGGTAAAAATGTAATGTCTGTGATTTTATATGGACCATGTTCTACAATCTTGTCATTTAATATTTTAGCTGTAAAATAGTCATCGTTAATGCCATAGTAAACTGGGATTTCAAAACCTGTGTCTTTAAAATAATATTTTACATAAACCCCATTGTCTTTTATCTCATATTCAAAGGTCTTGGCTGTAACACTAGCAATATGACTATTGACCACAAATGAGCTTTTCTGCTCATCTACGTAGCCAATAATTAACTGTGATAATAAATTTGTCTTATTTAAACCAAAGGCTACTTCATCTTCACTGGCATCTTCTGGATTAGAACGCCATATTTCTTTGGTCTTTTTATCTTCTATAAAAACAGTTGCCGTATCTTCTTGGAAAAATAACTTTAATTGATCATTTTCAGATACTAAAATTCTTTCTTTTCCTATTGACTCGTTTACTTCTATGGACCAAACCATTTCATTTTCTTCTTTTTTAATAGACGTATTTTGTAAATAATATATAAACAAGATACCTGCAGAAATAATTATGACATAAATAATCCATTTAAGTATGTTTTTAATCTTGATTTTTTCATTCAAAGAAACCCACCTCCTCATCCTTATATTTATAAGCGGAATAATATTTCAGTATATATGGATCTTATAAAATTCATAAACTCTTGATATAAGTTACCAATTAGCACCAGAAAAAATAATATAATGGCCATAACGGCTATGGAAAACAAACAAGCTGTTATATTTTCAGTAAACTTATATTCATGAATAACCATCATCCCCACAAATAAAATGATTAAACTCCAGGCAGTTCCAAATAACAGGAGATATTGAGCAAATGGCTCGTTCATGACAAGTACGTTACTTAATACAACACTTCCTAGGCTTGAGATTATGTAGGGTATGGCAGAATAAGCACTCACAATCCATATATCCTTAAACCCTCCTGTACCATTAATCAGTATACTTACTACCCAGTTGCCTACAACCCACATAATAAATGGTATAACAACCTTAGCAGCTAGAATGAATACGTTTAAATCACTTACTTTATTCCTGTTAAAAATAAACCCGGTATTTTGTCTTACCATGATTGCTGATAAAAACCATATTAATAAGATAATGATTGTATAACTATAGACACTTTCATTTTTAAATCTGATATCATATGAAGAATCAAATGGGTGAAAAACCATATAGAAAGGATTAGACGCACTTTTTTTATTTATTTTGTTTTTCACGACGGCTCCTCCTATCCTTTATTTTTTTAACACTTTTAAATATATTCAAGGCAATGATCATAACAATTAATGCAAATATAACATAAGGTCCATATTGTCTTATGGTATCTAATCTTGTTTTTGCGAAGGCACGTGAGTAACTATATCTTTCGCCACTTTTTTTCAAACTACTTAGAGCTTGTCTATATTCCCCCTCTTGCACAAAAGCCTTGCCTAAACCCTCATAAACTAAGGTATTATTATTATTTCTTTTAATAAGTTCTTGCCAGGTTTTAGCTGATTCTTTATATTTACCAGCATTATATAAAACTGTTGCTTCTCTTAGTAATGATCCGTATTCTGTTGCTTTAAATATGGTAATATTATTTTTAAGGGAATCTAAAATATAGACATGTTTATCATAGGTTTCTATGGCAATTGGTGTTGTAAATGTTCCAAACTGATTTCCTATGCCACCAAACACAGAAATCAAGTTACCTTCTTGATCTCTTTCAAAAATACGCCCCCTGGTGTAATCTAATCCAAAAATAAAACCTTCATCGTCTACTTTCAGGTCTATAAAAGATGAATCTACAGTAGATGCCAGATTGTAAGAGCGTTCATAGTCTCCAAAATTTATCTCCCTATTTCCTTGTCTTTTATAGGTATTATTCCCTAAGGGATTTAACTTTTTCACTTGGTTGTAGGGTGATGAGGTTCCTACTGTGCTTGTATAAATAAAACCATCTGGACTACAATGTATATTTGAATATTCAATAGGGATTATACTTGTCATTGAACTTCTTTGTGCATCAGATAAAATGTTTTTCCACATATATTGAAATAATACTTTTCCTGTAACCTCAACTTTATTTGCTCCAAAGAAATCCATAAACTCGCCATTTTGATCGAATTTTAGCAATCCTGTATAAGAACCTTTTGATAACACATAGAGCCTGCCGTATATATCTACGCCAATTTTTGTTGGTTCAAAGATAAAATCTTCTGCTATCAAACTATTTACAGGTTTTTCAATGATTTGAATTACTTGGTCATCTTTAATAAGTAGGATTCTTGATAAGGATGGCTGTGAAATGTATAAAATATTGTCTTCACTTAAATATAATCCTGTGGGTCCAATTATTTTTTCTTCACTTCCATTTATATAAACTTTATCTAAAACCCTTACTAAATTTAGGTCCTTATCTGTAATAACAACACGATCATTACCCGTATCAGCAATAAACAGATTTCCCTCTACATCCATAAATATATCTTGGGGTTCTTTTAACCCTCCTACACCAATCATATTGCCTGTCTTTGAAGCTAGGGGCGTATAACTTGCCGGGGCCGCTACTGACTCATTCCATTCATTATATGTATAAGAGTTGTAATTGGCTGCCATAGCAAATGATTCCATATTAAAAAAACAAACTATTATTATAAGTAAAATATTAATTTTTTTAAACTTTTTCATCTTAACTCCTATCCCCTTTACTCTTTTATTCCTGCAAAGGTCATGGTATCAACTACATTTTTTTGTAATAATACAAATAAAATTATCGGTGGAAGCATAAGTAGTACTGACCCTGCCATAGCTGCTCCCATTCTTGCAAAGTCACTTGATAGACTTACTTGTTCAAGGGCAACTTTTACCACTTTTAACTGCTCCGCATAAACAAGTTCACTTGAAAGTCCATTCCATATGCTCACAAATTGAAATATAATAACCGTTAATATTGCTGGCTTTACATTTGGCACAATAATTTGAAAAAATATTCGCCACTCATTAGCACCGTCTATTCTAGATGCCTCTATCAATGCATCTGGAATTTGTTCAATAAATTGTTTCATTAAAAACAAACCTAGTGACGTTCCTATTGATGGCAGTAAATAAGCCCAATAGGTGTTTAACATTCCTAATTTTGAAATAATAACAAAGGATGGCAAAAAAGTTACTTGCCCTACAAACATAAGTCCTAATAATATAACTGCAAAAATAAAATCCTTACCTGGAAATCTATGTTTTGCCAAAGGATAAGCTGCCATTCCTGCAAGTAATACGTGAAAGCCTGTTCCAAATATGGCTATAAATACCGAGTTAAATAAATATCTAGAAAAAGGTACCCACATATTTGACATAATCTGAAATAGATCTCGGTAGCTGTCCAAAGTTGGCCTTATAACATATAATTTGGGTGGAAACTGAAACAACTCTTCTGGTGGCTTAATAGACTGTATAAAAGTGTAATACAATGGAAAAGCCATAAATAACCCCAAAAGAATAATAATCAATGCAACGACACCATCACCAACCTTTGATCTTCTTTGATCAATCCCTATATGTTTCTTTTTATTTCTTTTTAATTTTTTAAGTATCATATTTAGTGCCCAACCTTTCCAATCAACCAAATTGTTAGTTTCTTGAAATATTGCATCATAATTACTAAAATCACCGCCATGGCACAGGCATAGCCAAATTCAAATCTTAAGTTCCCATAATCTGTAATGTGGGTAACAATAGTTTCACCTGCATATCCTGCACTGGGTAGCCCCGCTAACTGTATGGACACTTCCGCTACTGTAAAACTCGCTATAATTTGCATGACTGCCCCAAATATCATTTGATTTGCCATAGCTGGCATTGTTATATAATACAATTCTTGAAATCTATTATTAATACCATCAACCATGCCTGCCTCATATAAGGTCTTATCAACATTTTGGAAGCCTGCTATAAATGCTAAAAAACTAATCCCCATACTAAGCCATAATTGAACAATAATTAATATTGGCATAATATATTTTTCATCTGTGAACCATCCTATTGGTTGATTTAACATACCAAAGTTCATTAAAATTCCATTAACAAACCCATACTCATCTGGACTAAATAACAGCTTCCAAACACCCCATCCAGCCGCCCCAACGATTGTTGGTATATAAAATAAAGCTGTAACAAAGGCCCTCATCATGGGTTTTAAATCATTAATCATCCAAGCGATTATAAAACAAGTAAAATAACTTAAGGGTCCTACTATGATAGCAAATATCAATGTGTTTTTAAGGGCTACTATAAAATACTCATCATTTAAAAACATTTGAAGGTAGTTTTCAAAGCCAACAAATATTGGTTTTTGTACCATATCATAATCCGTAAAACTTAGAAACACAGATAATATAACTGGCAATATGGTAAATGTAAAAAATAAAAGTAAAAAAGGTAGCATCATATAATAGCTTGTTTTATTTTTTTTCATTTCATTTAGTAAATCTTTAGTTTTTCCCACCATCTTGAACTTCCTTTCTTGCATTGACTTGTGTTTGCTTTCTAAGTAGTTCTTCATTAACCATATTCATCCAGTAGTATAAATTCTCCCTTGGATTTTCCGAGTTATAGTACACAGCTCTAAAGGCGTTATCTATATTTCTAGAAACATAATATCCACCAGTAACTTCTGGTATTTCTACCACGCTTTCCCATTGTCTTAACAATATTTCTTTTTCATCTTCATACCAATTCGTTTGATCAAAGGCCTTAATGTTTGCCGGGGTATATCTTCCAAGTATACTAAGTTCTGATTCTATTTC
>CAZLPH010000004.1:0-18108 GCA_964561345.1 uncultured Candidatus Epulonipiscium sp. | reverse complement strand
TAAAAATCAGACCACATTTTAAAGGCCTCATATGCTTCACTAGAGTCTAGAACAATTTTGGTATTATCATCATTGTAGATTCCTATTCCTCTTTGTGCTAAAAGGGTTGGTAATAAATTTATTGTTCCAATTCCACTATTCATGGTTGCATAGCCATCTGTATAAGGTAGACCTATTTCCAAGTTTTCTCCTTGAAGAACAGGCATTATATTCATTAAATCATCCCAAGTCTTTGGGTAATCTATGGATAAACTATTAAGTATATCTGTCCTAACAAACATGGTGTAAAACACCTGCTCTTCTGGAATAGCATAAAACTTCTCATCATATTCATATGGTACAAAAGCGTTTTCCATATAATCTTTTGTCAATTCCCTGAATTCTTCAAATTCATCAAGTGGTAACAAGGCACCCCGAAAAGCTAAGTTCATAGCTTCTCCCCTAGTGGTAAATAAGTTTACATCTGGCCCTTTTCCTGCAATGGCAGCTTTTACTAAGGCACCTTGCACAAGGTTTATATTAACGCCAATCCCCGTCTCTTTGGTAAAGTTATTATCAATGAGCCTTTTTATTACATTGGCTTGGTCTCTTCCCTTATTTACCCATACAGTAATAGTTGGCATGTCCTCATTTTGATCAATAGATCCTATATTACTGTAGTCCCTAAAAAACGAACCAGCAAAGGATCGCATCTCATGGCCTATCTTTCCTAAAAGATTCGTTTCCACCTTAGGCAACTCCATACCAACACCTGTTATGTAAAAGCTATCTATTTCAAGGGGTTGTTCCTCAAATGAAAGTACCCATTCAGCCGCTGCTGATATATTTGTTTTAAATACATTTAAGTTCTTTTGAATGATATATGGTTTTTTTATAAAGCCATCTATCTGTCTAGCTATTTGTGATATCACTCTAGAAGAATAGTTTCTTTCTCCGTAACGGTTAGCTAAATACTCTTCATAGCCTTCTAATTGAATTTTTATAGCCTCAAAGCTTTCCATAAGCTCTGGTATTGCCACATCTAGGTTATAGTCTCTATAAATATCTGGCACAGTACCTGTAATCATTATTATCTTTCTATACAGTGCATTAAGATCATAAATAGTATCATTCATCTGTGGAATTATATCTGATAAGTCACCTAAGGACACTTCCATCCTTATCCTATGTTCCCCTTCTGTGAGATAAAATAAGAAAGGCTCATCATCTCCTAGGAACTTTTGTTGCCAATTAACTGAGTAATCAAATGATTGCTCTTCCATATCATCAAATAAAACCTCTCCATCTATTTCGATTCTTCTAAGACTTTCCACGCCTTTATTTAAGTTTTGCCTATATCTCAATCCTATCTGATAATGGTCATCTTTTGGTACGTCTATTAACCACTCAATCCACTGCCCCTCATCTGACCAATTTTGACCACCAATGGTGTTATATCTTAAGTCAGTTGGGTTATACGGTGTTGTATAAGGACTTGACCGATCATAAATTGGGTATAAATCTGCTACGGACTTTAGGTAAGGTATCTCTGCTTCAATGCGGCTAATATAACCCCTAGTTTCATCTTTATTGGGTAGGCTCTCTACATACTCTTCATAAGTTCTGCTCTTGGCAGGTCTCAGGTAGATTGTATCTATCTCACATTCTTCTTTAACATTTGTAATTTCTAAGTGATGTTGACCTGCCTCTAAAAAAGTCTTAATTAATGATTTAGAATTATCCCTAAATACTTCCTTGCCCCTAGCAAATATTTCCGATTGTTCTGGGCGGACTTCATCTCCTGCTAGTGTCTGCTTAAACTCTGGGGAACTTACAAAAAACCTTGGTAAAGAGGATATACCTGATTGCTTTGCTATATTCACGCCATCGATATAGATGTTAAATTGTATGTCGCTGGCGTTTCCTTCTTTGTGAAGATATTGTGCTTCAATATAGTATTCCCCAGGTTCTACTATATTGAAACTTCGTTTATATTCTAAATCCTCCTTGTCTTTTAGATTTAAAATAATGTCTTCTTTATTTTTATTTATATTTGCTTCAATCTGGGAGTAATCATAACTTACTAATTCTCTTTCCTCATCTTTCCCATATGGAACCAGCAACGCAGTCGCAAATATTAATAAAAATATAATTAAAGCCGGGATAAGTATTCTTTTTGTTTTCATTTCACCACACACCTCCATAGTTACAATTGCACATCTTGTTTTACAATTAAAAATACACACTGTGTGTTTTAACCAACACTTTGCATGAATAATATATCACTTTCGTTTGATTATGTCAATATGTAAATCGTTCATTGTTCATTTTTTTACATTTGCACATTCTTGAATTGACAACAAATTCATTGTATTCTCTAAAGATAAAACTTCTTTATAAAAAAAGATGACTCTGTAGAATACAGAAATCACCTTTTAGTTTATATTATTCTCCCTACAACCTTCAGAAGTTTTAGAATCCCTCCCCCATGACAAAGGTTGACTCTGTCTGTAACATCTCTTCCTGCACTAACCCCAAAGTGGACCCCCTGTGCCCACTGGGGTATAGGACTTATGTCGTATATAATGCCATTAACTGCTACATACGCCGGACTTCCATCTCTTCCATCATACTGCTCAAGCTCCTCTAGTGTTAGTAATATTTGTCCATTTTGTTCCATAACAATCCCCCTTACTAACCTTTACCATTAGTGTATTCTCTTTTTACCCCTTTTATTCATATGATATATTTCATGTATTTTATTGACGTTATTTGTTGATTTTTTTAGCCAAGAATGATATCATATTTTAGGAACCTTTAAACTAGTCCAAGAGAGACTGAAAAGGAGAGATGATTATGAAACACTTAATTCAACCAATGGATTTATCACCAGCAGAACTAGATGATATTTTAGATTTAGCTGGCAACATTATTGCAAACCCTGAAAGTTATACCGAGGCTTGCAAAGGAAAACTTTTAGCAACTCTTTTTTATGAGCCAAGTACAAGAACAAGACTTAGTTTTGAAGCCGCTATGCTTCGTTTAGGGGGGCAAGTTTTGGGATTTTCAGAGCCAAGTTCAAGCTCAGCTGCAAAAGGCGAGAGTATTGCCGATACCATTAGAACTGTGGGTTGTTATGCAGACATTGCTGTTATGAGGCACCCTAAAGAAGGTGCGCCAAAGGTGGCATCCTTATATTCTAGCATTCCTGTTATTAATGCGGGAGATGGTGGTCATCAGCACCCAACTCAAACTTTAACCGACCTTCTAACCATCAAAACCATTAAGGGTGATCTTTCAAACCTCACCATTGGTCTTTGTGGCGATTTAAAATTCGGACGAACTGTCCATTCACTTATTAAAGCTATGGTTAAATACGACAATGTCAAATTTGTCCTTATTTCACCAGATGAGCTTAAGATTCCTGAATATATTAGAACCCACATATTAGAAAAAGATAATATTGATTTTGTTGAAACTGCAAACCTTGAAGATACCATTGGTCAGCTTGATATTTTATATATGACCAGGGTCCAAAGAGAGCGGTTTTTTAATGAGCAAGATTATGTGCGCCTAAAAGATAGTTATATACTTGATAAGGACAAAATGAAAAAGGGATCCAAAGACTTAATTGTTATGCACCCGCTTCCTAGAGTAAATGAAATTTCTCTTGAGGTAGATAGTGACCCTAGGGCAGTTTATTTTAAACAGGCAAGATACGGTATGTTTGTTCGAATGGCACTTATGATGACATTATTGGAGGTGTCCCTATGAGACTTACAATTAACAGCATAAAAAAAGGCGTCGTGATTGATCACATTAAAGCAGGCCACGGAACTGAAATTTTTAATTATCTAGGCCTTGATAAAGCCCATTTCACCGTAGCCCTTATTATTAACGCTCAAAGTAACAAACTTGGAAGAAAAGATATTATTAAAATCGAAGATGAGATTGACATTGATTTTGCCATTCTTGGTTTGATTGATCCTAATGTTACAGTTAATATTATTAAAGATGAAGTGATCTCAGAGAAAATTAAGCTTAAGCTACCAGATGTGGTTGAGGAAGCCATTAAATGTAAAAACCCTCGGTGTATTACCTCAATTGAAAAGCATGTCACCCATGTTTTCCAGCTGGTTAATGCGGAAAAAGGAATTTACAGTTGCCAGTATTGTGATGACTTATATACCATTCCTAATATGTAGTAAAACCTACTAGCTATACCTTAAAAATAGGATTGGCCCTTTATTATAAAAGGGCCAATCCTATTTTATCTTTCTATAGACCTTACCACTGGAATCCTATGGCATTTAAAAATGCCTTTGCAATAATCATATGCCCTAGTCTGTTAGGGTGGACTCTATCCCCTGATAAAACGGACGAATATTTAAAGGCTAAAAACTTATTGAACTCAGCTTGTAAATCAACAAAAATGACATGGTGTTTTTCTGCAACTTCTTTGCATACACGTCCGTAGACCTCTACCTCTTGCCTCATAAGGTCGTTTTTATTATTCTCCATTAAAAATGGGGTCATTAACACCACCTTTATTCCTGCAGATTTTGCATCTGCTACCATGTAATCTATATTGGCTCTATACTGCTCTACTGTGCTATGAACCTCATGTTTGGCTGGATTTTTAAGCTTTCGCCATATATCATTAACCCCAATTAAGATAGAAATCCAGTCTGGTTTTAACGCCATTAAATCTGTGTTCCATCGTGCTCTTAAGTCATCCGATGAATCTCCACCAATCCCCATATTAACAGTTCTAATTTGTCGATCTGGGTAAGTCGCATCTATAAATGCGTGTACCAAGGAAGGATATCCCTCTCCTAATTCACCGTTATACCCTTCCCCAATAGGACGATTTCTACCACAGTCTGTAATTGAGTCACCAATCATCACTAACTTGCTATTTGTTTCAATTTTCATGGTTTTCCCTCCTAGATATTTAAATTTAATGATCCCTAAGTTCAGCATCAAAGTTAGTTTCTAAACCATTTATTATTTTCTTCATGGTTTTTGAAATTTCTTCTTCGGTTAAAGTTCTATCTGCTGCTCTAAAAGATATGTTGTAGGCCATGGATTTGTATCCTTCTTCTACTTGCTCTCCTTTATAGACATCAAACAGATTGTAACTTTCTAAGATCTTCCCACTGCGTTGTTTGATAATTTTAGCAATGTCTCCTGCTAATACATCTTCTTTTACAAGCATGGCAATATCTCTACTAGTTGATGGGAATTTAGGTAGGGGAACAAATTCTCCTCCTAAGTTTGCAATAGCAAGTATTTCTTTCATATCGATCTCTGCAAAATAAACATTGGCTTTAATATTATAGTTCTTAGCAACTGACGGGTGAATTTCACCAAAGCTTCCAATGACCTTTTTACCAACTAGAACGTCTGCCCTTCTACCTGGGTGCATCCATGTTGCTGTTTCATTTCTAGTATAGTCTACCTTATCATCACACTTTAAGGTTTCAAAGACAGATTCAATAATTCCTTTTAGTGTGTAGAAGTCTACTTCTGGTCCGTACATTGCAATGGTCAATTTTTCAAGCTCTTCTGGAAGCTCATCCCCTTGTTTAATAAAGATATTTCCTAATTCGTAAAGTGCTGCTTGCTCATTTCTTCTATTGTAGTTTGTACTAATGGAAGAAAGCATTCCATTTAGGGTTGTGGTTCTCATAATACTAAAGTCTTCTCCTAGTGGATTTGTAATTGTTAGCACATCTCTAAGAGGGGAATCTTCCGCAATATTAAGTTTCGCAAATACTTTAGGGCTTTCAAAGGTATAGGTCATTGCCCCGTGTACGCCGTGTACGCTCATTACTTTTCTAATGATATCTCGTATTTGCTGATCTCTATTTTTGACCCCTACTGTGGGTGTACCACGTTCTAGGGTTGGCTCTATTTTGTCATAGCCATAAAGTCTTGCCACTTCTTCTGCAAGGTCTGCCATAATGGTTATATCTGGTCTAAATGTTGGAATGGTTACTTGTTTACTTTCCTTATTGACCATAAATTCTAGGCGTGTAAAGTAATCAATCATATCCTCTTCTGATATGTCTGTCCCTAAGAACTTATTAATGTATTCTGGGTCGTATGGAATTGTAATGGCTTCGCGCTTATTTGGGTAAATATCAATAAGGCCCGATACAACTTCTCCTGCACCAATTTGCGCTACAAGTTGAGCTGCCCGATCTACTGCAAGGCCTACATTATTTGGATCAAGCCCTTTTGTGTACTTAGTAGATGAGTCACTACGAAGTCCAAGTTTCTTTGATGAGACTCTAATATTGGGACCATTAAAGTTCGCACACTCAAATAAAATCGTCTTAGTATCTTCTGTTACCTTGGTATCTTGTCCCCCCATGATGCCAGCTATTCCGATTGGCTTCTTAGCATCAGCAATAACTAACATAGATGGGTCAAGGTCCACTTCTTCTTCTAAAAGCGTGGTTATCTTTTCTCCTTCCTTAGCATTTCTAACAATTATTTTGTGACCTTCTACTTTGTCATAATCAAAAGCATGCATAGGTTGTCCAAATTCTAATAACATATAATTTGTTACGTCTACAATATTATTAATGGGACGTAGTCCTGCTGAGATTAAACGATCTTTTAACCATTTTGGCGATTGTCCTACTTTAACATTCTCAATAATTCTAGCTGCATAACGAGGGCATAGGGTCTCGTTATGAATCTCAACTGTTGCCATATCGTTTGCATTGCCAGCAACTTCTGGCACGGTAATTTCCGGAAAGTTAAATGGCTTATTAAAGGTTGCTGCAGCTTCACGGGCAAGACCTATAATGCTAAAGCAATCTGGTCTATCTGATGTAATTTCGTATTCTACAACAGTCTCATCTAGGCCAAAATATGGCTTTACATCTGCCCCTAGTGTAACCGCCTCATGGCAAATATAAACACCATTCTCAGGTGCATCTTCAATGTCACCCGCTTCAAAACCAAGCTCGTCAACTGAACACATCATGCCTGCTGATTCAACGCCCCTTAGCTTACCTGTTTTTATAACCATTCCACCTGGCAAAGTAGCCCCGTCTAAAGCAACTGGAATCACATCACCTGTGTTTACGTTGTCAGCTGCTGTCACTATTTGCAAGTGGGCATCTTCCCCTGTGTCTACTGCCATAATACGAAGCTTATCTGCATCTGGATGGGCCTCTACACTTATAATTTTACCCCATACGATGTTAGAGATTTCCTCGCCTATTTCCTTAAATGTTTCTATATTTGAACCAGACATAATCATGCCGTCTGTAAATGTTATAATGTCGCAATCAACATCTGCGTACTGTTTTAACCAAGACATTGGTATATTCATAACTTATTTCTCCTCTCCATATTTAGCGCTTTTTTGGTATTTAGCTTAACTTAGAACTGTGATATAAATCTTACGTCATTTTCATAAAATAAACGTAGATCATGAATGTTATATTTTAACATGGTAATACGCTCAAGTCCCATTCCAAAGGCAAATCCACTATAAACTGTTGAATCGATTCCTGCCATTTCTAGCACTTTAGGGTGTACCATTCCGCACCCAAGTACTTCTATCCATCCCGTCCCCTTACAAACACTACAGCCTTTTCCATCACACATAACACAAGACACATCAACTTCAGCACTTGGCTCTGTGAAAGGGAAATAATGTGGTCTAAATTTAACCTTTGCTTTATCACCAAATAGTGACTTGGCAAACTCAGCTAAAGCACCTTTTAAATCTCCAAAAGTAATATCCTTATCAATCACAAGCCCTTCAATTTGGTGGAATACTGGCGAGTGTGTGGCGTCAACCTCATCACTGCGGTATACCTTACCTGGGGCTATCATGCGAATTGGTGGTGTTTTGGTGTTTTCCATTGTATGAACCTGCACCGGCGATGTACATGTGCGCAGCATCATATCTCTTGTAAAATAAAACGTATCCTGCTCGTCTCTTGCTGGGTGATCTGGCCCAAGATTTAAAGCGTCAAAGTTATAGTAGCCTGTCTCAACTTCTCGCCCATCTACAATTTCGTAGCCCATTCCAAGGAATATATTTTGGACCTCTTCAAGTGTTGCTTGGATTGGATGCATATGACCAATTTCAGTCTTTTTCCCTGGCATTGTTACGTCAATTACTTCTTTGGCTAAACGCTTTTCTTGTTCTAAAGCTTCAAGGTTTGCCTTTGTGGTCTCAATTAAAGTCTCAATACTGGCCCTTACCTCGTTAGCTAGCTGCCCAATGACAGGACGCTCCTCGGCCGATACCTTTCCCATACCACGAAGTACTGCTGTGAGTTCACCTTTTTTTCCTAAGTATTTTACCCGAAGGTCTTCTAAACCTTTTAGACATTTTTCTGATTCTAAGGCTTGAATTGCTTGTTCTTTGATTAGTGCTAATTTATCTTTCATTTGCTTCTCCTTTCGATAGTGAGGACTGTTTTACACAAAAAAAGCCCCGTCCCGGTAAGGGACGAAGCTAAAAGTTTCGTGGTACCACCCTTGTTTTTATGCCAATGACATAAACACTCGAGTTGCTATAACGGGCGACCGACACTCTCTAATGCTTTCTTAATGAAAGGTTCAAAAGTGTAGCTCAGATGGGAATTTTGGGATTATGTAGTGTCCTAAAAGTACTCACAGCCAAGGTACTTTCTCTCTAAAAGGTTTACACACCTTACTAACATCGTCATTGCTGATAATTATTTATATATACTATATTGTACTATAACCCGTTACTTTGTCAAGCACTGATAGCTTCTTTATTCACTTTTAGGCTTCATTAGTAAGTTTAACAATGCCGATACAATCATCAGTACAATGGCAACCACAATTGCGCTCATTCCAGCAAAAATGCCAAACGTCTCTGCTAGTGATCCTGTTACGATTGGCATAATAATTGCGCCAACACCGCCCAATACTAAAAGCACGCCCATTGACATAGGATAGTCTTTAATAAACTTACCTGTATTTGAAATAGTTGTTGGATAAATTCCTGCCATAAAGAATCCAAGACCCATAATTGAAATTGTAATCATTGGTAAACTTCTTGTTGATAGGAGTAATAAGTAAAATGCGCCTGTTCCAAAGCTAAGAACCATGAGTATTTTTTCTTTTGATATTTTATCTCCAATAAAGGCAATGGTTAAACGGCCTGCTAATATAACAACCCATAAAAGAGCTGCTAGCATCTGAGCATATTGTATGGACATAATCCCAGCATCTACAAAATATTTAACGATCCATCCATTAATCGTTGCTTCTGCACATAGGTAGAAAAATAAAATCCCTGCACTAATCCAGAAGTATTTATTTTTCAAGAAACCGTAAGAAATCTTCACTTTTCCCTTTGCCTTAAGGTCTCCATCGTCTAGTTCCATTTTTGAAAATAGTAAAATAGAAATCACAACAAGAACCATAATAACCCCTGCTGCTATTTTCCAGCCACTTTGTCCGCCTATTTTAGTTGCACCAATAACAAGGAAAGGTGCTAAAATTGCCCCAATTGCAAATACACTATGAAGTATATTCAGAGCCGCCGGACTACTATTTGACACTTCATTAACTGTGGCATTGTTAAAGTTTGAGATACTTCCTCTACTTAGGCCTGTAAATAAAAATCCTAGAATAAGGAGTACAGGGTTACCTGTTATAATCATAATTCCAAATCCTATAACAACAAAAGCTGACATAAACATAACAGCATTTTTTCTTCCTAAATAAAGTGGTAGTATTCCTGCAACAAAACCTGCTATTAAGTTCCCTACTTGGTGAGCTGATAAAAGCGCCCCACTAACTGTGTTATTTAAACCATACTGATCACTAATTAAGGGTAATAAAGACCCTAAAATCATGCCATATAAGCCGTTTACTGCAAAGACAAAAAAACAACAGTTAATAATGTATTTTTGTTTTGCGTCTAATTTTGAATAAAATGATGTTCCCACGTGAATCCTCCTGTTTTTATATTATGCATATTAATATTGCTTTAAAGATTATTGTATCTTAAATCACTCATTTATACAATCCATAATTATTTTCATACCTCTGTAACCTTTTGATCCTTAAGACTGTAAAAACTTCAAATTCTATAGTATGATACTCTTATGTAAGTCAAAATATAATCCTATGGAGGAATCAAATGCAAAAAATAGTTGGAAATTGTTTAGTCGGACAATCAGGTGGACCTACTGTTGCTATTAACGCAACACTTTGTGGTGTTCTAAACCGGGTTATTGAAACAGAGGCCTATGACACAGTTTACGGAATGTTAAACGGTATTGAGGGGCTTTTACAAAAGAAATTTGTTAATTTGTCAGAATTTTTTGAAACTGAGGAAGAAAGAACAAGGCTTCAAACAACCCCTGCAATGTACCTAGGGTCTTGCCGTTACAAGCTACCTTCTGCTGATGAGAGCCCAGATACCTACACTCAAATTTTCGAAATTCTTAAGGAACTTGATATTAAGACTTTCTTTTATATTGGGGGAAATGACTCAATGGACACAGTACTTAAACTCTCCATTTTCGCAGAAGAACATAACTACCCAGTTCAGGTAATTGGTATTCCAAAAACCATTGATAATGACTTACCTATTACAGATCATACACCTGGCTACGGAAGTGCGGCTAAGTACGTTGCAACATCACTCCTTGAGATTGCTCACGATACGTATATTTACGATATGCCTTCTGTGACGATTGTTGAAATCATGGGACGTAACGCTGGTTGGCTCACAGCGGCGGCAGCATTGGCGCGTAATTCTTATAACGCAAGCCCAGATTTGATTTATTTACCTGAGGTGTCCCTCTGTCGTAAAACCTTTATTGAAGATGTTAAAAAACTTCAAACCCAGCGTCAAAATATTATTATTGCTGTATCTGAAGGGGTTAAGGGCGAGAACGGTGACTACTTATCTGCTAGTGGGACAGCTGTTGATAGCTTTGGCCACAAAATGCTCTCTGGGGCCGCTACTGTTCTTGAAGATTGGATAAAAGAAGATATTGGCTGTAAAGCCCGCTCTGTTATTCTAAATGTTCTTCAACGGAGTGCTGGGCATATCTGCTCTGCAACAGATATTAAAGAATCCCTTATGATTGGCGCTGGAGCAGTAGATGCGGCAGCTAACGGCATCACTGGTAAAATGGTTTGTTATAAGCGTATTAGCAACACCCCTTATAAAGTTGAGATTATTACGTCTGATGTTGATGGCATTGCAAACGCAGAGAAAAAAGTACCTGCAGAATGGATTACTAAAAATCAATCTGACGTCACACAGGACTTTATCGATTATGCAAGGCCACTAATTGAAGGGGAAATGAGTATAGCTTTTAAGGATGGTATTCCAGCTTATTGTAATATTAAACACTTACAGCAGATTTAGTCTGGCTTCTTGGGGACGGTTCACAAGTTTTGGTAGTTGTTTAAATGAAAGAAAATAAAAGGGGACGGTTCACAAATTTTACTAGCTGTTTCATAACTAGTAAAACTTGTGAACCGTCCCTCTTTTTCATTTTCCTTGCTTCTCATTACTATGACTATTTGTGAACCGTCCCCAATATGCTATTTAGTAGAGTGGGTATTTTTTTACTAAGCTTGTTACTCTTGAAGCTGCTTCGTCTTTATTCTTTTCGAAGTCAATAAGTGTCATATGAATAATCTCTGCAATCTCTTCCATGTCTGACTCTACCATTCCTCGTGTTGTTACAGCTGGTGTCCCAAGTCGAATACCACTTGTGATAAACGGACTTGCTGTTTCAAATGGAACCGTGTTTTTATTACAAGTTACACCGACTTCACCAAGTAAATGTTCTGCATCTTTTCCAGTCATTTCGATACTTCTAAGATCAATCATTAGCAGGTGGTTATCTGTCCCACCTGATACTATATTGAATCCCTTGTTTTTAAGGGCTACTGCTAATGCATCTGCATTTTTCAGCACTTGTTCTTGGTAGATTTTGAATTCCGGTTGAAGGGCTTCTAGGAAGCTTACTGCTTTTCCTGCAATAACGTGCTGAAGTGGTCCACCCTGAATTCCTGGGAAAATTGCTTTATCAATTTTTGCAGCATGCTCTGCCTTGCATAAAATCATACCGCCACGTGGGCCTCTGAGTGTTTTATGGGTTGTTGTTGTTACAAAGTCAGCGTAGGGAACTGGGTTGCTATGAAGACCTACTGCAACAAGACCTGCAACGTGAGCCATGTCAACCATAAAGTATGCACCGACTTCATCTGCAATTTCACGGAACTTTGGAAAATCGAAATCTCTTGAATAAGCACTTGCACCAGCAATAATCAGTTTTGGTTTGTGCTCAATTGCCATTTCTCTTAGGGCATCATAATCTATTCGTTCTGTATCAGCATCTACTTCATAGGATACAACATCATAGTATTTTCCAGACATATTCACTGGGCTACCATGGGTTAAGTGCCCACCATGGCTTAAGTTCATCCCCATGATTTTATCCCCTGGGTTTAAAACAGCAAAAAACACACCTTGGTTTGCTTGTGAACCTGAGTTTGGTTGAACATTGGCATGATCTGCCCCAAATAATTTTTTGGCACGGTCTCTTGCAATGTTCTCTATTTGGTCTACAATCTCACATCCGCCATAATATCTTTTTCCTGGGTAACCTTCTGCATATTTATTTGTTAGAGGTGACCCCATTGCCGCCATAACTGCTTCACTTACAAAGTTTTCTGATGCGATTAACTCAATACCGTCTCGCTGCCTGTTTGTTTCTTCTGTGATTAACTTTGCAATCTCAGGATCAACTTTCATTACATCTTCATTTGAATACATAATTTCTTACCTCTTTCTTATTTTAGTTGTCATACATAAGTCCCATTTTAACATATAAACTAGTCTTATTCTATGAAGAGACATGATTTTCAGAAATTTTGTTAAAAACTTCTGAATATAAGGTATTTAATTCTAGATAATTGAAATAATCTCTGCTTTGTTGTAAACTCTAATTTGATAGTTCTTTACAAATCTTTTGTATTGGAGGGTATTATGGATCAGTTGGAATTAAAGTCAAAACAAATATTGCATTTTGCCGTAAGAGCTGGTGAAATAATGCTCCAAAGTGGCGCTGAAACGTATAGGGTCGAGGATACAATTAGTCGTATTCTAAAATCTCAGGAATTCGAAACAGTGGAAACCTTTGTTATTCCAACCTGCATTATTGCCACAATCGATAATCCTGATATTGAGCTTATTACTAATGTAAAGAGAATTAAAAACCGTCATGTTAGGCTTGATAAAATTACCATGGTTAATGATTTATCCCGCCAATATGTTAATGGCCTAGTTTCTACAGATGATGCTTTAAGCCGGATTACTACCATTGATAAAATAGAATCTTATTCTACTCCTACCATTATCATTGCAACTGCTATATCCGCTGGATTTTTCACTATTATGGTTGGGGGTGGTTTTATTGATTTTATGGTGGCTTTAATCATTGGCCTTTGTTTCGGAATGGTTAAAACATGGTTATCTAGGCGTGATATTACCCCTTATTTGATTTATTTTATATCAGGTTTTATCATCGGCAGCAGCGTTGTCTGTTCGTCTTGGCTAATCCCCCTTAATATTGACTACGTTGTTATTGGAAGTATCATGCCCCTAGTTCCTGGTGTGGCTTTTACTAACGCTATACGTGATATGATTGGGGACGAACTTATATCTGGGCTCTCTAGAGGTGTTGAGGCTTTATTTATTGCCGTTTCAATTGCCGCTGGTGTGGGAATTGCCATGAATGTTTTTTACTCAATAGGAGGTTATGGATTATGATGATAGGGACTATAAGTGCTTTTATTGCCACAGTAGCTTTTTCTGTGTTTTTTTATGTGCCAAAAAAAGAATTAATGTATTGTGGTAGCATTGGTGCTCTAGGATGGTTGGTTTATTTGCTATGCATTGATTTTAATTTTTCTCCTATTGTTGCTAACTTTCTTGCTGCGCTGATTATTTCTCAAGGATCCATTATGTTATCTAGAAAACTTAAAATACCAGTTACAATCCTTTTAATCCCCGGTATTATTCCAATTGTGCCTGGCGCTGCAACTTACCAAACCATGCACGCCCTTTTAGTTGGGGATTACATGGAGGCATTAACCTATGCTTCCTACACATTTCAGGTTGCTGCGGTTATTGCAGGGGCTATTGTTATTACAACTATGTTGCCTAAAATTTTGGGGACGGTTCATCGGTTTCGGTAGGCTTGGGCTTGGGGGACGGTTCACAAGTTTCGCTAGTTTTCGAAAACTAGTATAATTTGTGAACCGTCCCCCAAGCAAAGCAAAAAAGGCCACCTTAAATGAGGTGGCCTTTTCATTACTTATTTATCTTCCGCAGCTACATCTGCCCTCAGGGCATCCACAACCATAATTATCGCTAGCTACACGAGAGTCTCTCGTACATGGTTGTTTATTTGGGTACTTAATCGTTTTTGAACTTACACCCACTTCTAAAGGTCTAATGCTTTGCTCTAATAAGTCACCTTCAACAAACATGAGGCAATCATTTTGTTCTCTTCCACCGATTGCTTCAAATTTTGGTGGCACGATTAAACCTGCATGTGGCACTTTATATTGTACAAAATAAATTACTTTCAAATATAAAGTTAAGCCGACAGATATAATACCATCATCATTTGAAATTACTTTTGCTAAAGCCTGCGCTGAAATTCCTTGCCTAACAGCGTTATTAGGGCCAAATTCTCTGCACATTGATGAATTATTTGGCATACATTCCCCTGTGTTCGGGCAGATACATTGTACCTTATGCATACCTGAGTTTTCTACATAACCAATAAAGTTAATTGTTGGCACTAGTTTATTACAAGCACATGGATCCTCTGGCGCAAATGATACACCATAAGGGGTATACAAATCAAGACTGACAGAACTTGGGTTTGTTTCCTCATTATAGCCACAAGTATCAACTGGTGGTAGATAACGAAGCACCATAAATCCTTCTTTTCTTACCCTACAATTATCATCTAATACCTTTACCGCTAAGGTCACATCAATATCTTTTAGTGTCAAACGAGAGCAGTTTGGTTTATTTTTTGGTGGTTTAATAACTGAATATCTATTTGAATCTGGACATATAAAGTTAAAGTCAATGTCAACCACTTGAAGCTGAATATTATCGGCATTTCTTAAATCCCTTTTTGTTAGATTTCCAAAAAGGTAATCAGTACAAGGCGTACATTCTTCATTTGGGTTACATACATCTATTAAATTATTGACATTTATTACTCTACAAAGATTAATTCCACTTTCATCAAAAACAACTGGCGCTAACATATTTAAACACCTGGGCTCACCGATTGGGGGACAAATACACATATCGTCCTTTGGTGAGACCGCAGTTGGGTTACACACATCGCAAACACCTGCGTTATAATCTCCGAAAAATTTGGAATCAGAGCCTCCACAACATTTGCTCATACAACTTACCTCCTATACATAATGCTAAGTTACGATGTTTAATAATCAATTGTCGGTTTCAATACTATATTATGGAAATATTAGCAGTTTGGTGACTCTGGTGTATAAAAATCTTATCTTTTGAATATACTTTTGTATAGCTTAGTTTGAATTATTTTTCGGAGGTGCCCCAAGTGTCATATCTGATTCGTACAAATAGTGATCAATTATTACTTCTTAACCAATCCACAAAAAACGGTTTGTATTCTCAAGCTTTATCATCTAACGGCCTATCTAGACCTGTTATTATTAACCGCAGCAATACGTCAAACTACACCGCAACCATTGACCATAACCAAGACCTACATATTATTACCCAGCCTTCTAAAGAGCAAATTATACATCTCCATTATAAAAACAATAATGTTAATCGAAGTATTATTCTAGAAGACCCTAAAGGTATTTATAACTTTTCCAACCTTTACGCTTTATCTTCAAAAGAGCATGTTCATTTATTTTATACTGCTAATCAACCTATTGGTGACTCCTGTGAGTTAATACACCATATATTATGCCAAGAAAACAAAATTGAAACTCGTCCAATCCTATCTTTTGAATCTGAACACTTAGGATTTAATTATATGGCCCATGATAATAAAATTTTTCTTTTATATGGTGAAAAAAAAGAAACATATTTACTTCAGATTATTAGCTACCAAGATGGTCAGTGGCTTAAACCCCTTCCTGTTGCTTCATCACCCTTTCCCATTGATGATTTTCAGTTTTGTATTAGCAATGAAGATCATATTCATGTGGTTTATGTTCAGGAAAAGTATGGTAGGTATCATTTGATTTATAAAAAACAAATCTCTAACATCTGGTCTGATGAAACAATCCTTCATACATCAGCCACTGCTATTGACCCTTGTATTTTCACCTATCACCGAGGCATATGGGTTAATTTCCTCCAGAACAATCGTTTACAAATGATTTTATCCATGGACAATGGCAATACTTTTAGTAAAAATGTGGACTGTTCTTTGCAAAGTCCTGAACTTGAGCGTTGTAATTTCGTCTCTGCCCCAGAGACACTAGCCTCCACATTTAGCACCAATATGCTGTATGCTTCTTTAACATATCCTATACGAACGGGTATTATTGCTAATATTGATATGATTAATCTACACCCCGATATTAAAGCCAATATAGAGTTAGAACTTCTTTTAGATGGGACTTTTCATGCCTTAGCTGCCCCAAGTAGACCCGTGCCCCAAGCTACTATTTCCCCAGATCACACAAGAGATCTCGCTCATTTACAAGCTGAAAACCAGGAACTAAAACAGATTCAAGAACAAATGATTACCCAATATAATGATATGACCGATCTTACCAAGAAAATTCAAGAAGAGGGGAAAAAGTGGCGTATTAAAGCCCTTTCCTTAGAATCACAAATAAATGAAAATAGTCCCCAAGTCACAAGTAATCCTAATAATTCTGAAATTAATGCAACAAAAAATCAGGACCTATAAAATAGTGTCCTGATTTTTCTTTATTGTTTATTGTTCCATTTTGGAAACAGCAACAGGTAAATATTGTGTATTCTTATTATTTCTTTCCCTTTTATTAATAATGACATAAACAATTCCTGTAAAGGCCAGACCAATGAATGCACTAATAAGTTCTGCACCTTTCACATCTGCTGATTGTAAAATACCAAGGGATACGCCTATTCCTAGCATTAATGCAAGCAATGGAATTCCGTACATAATTGCTGTGGCTCTTAAAAAATAGCTGTTTTGCACATCTATTTCTACGATATCACCAACTTTAGCACTGCATTTATTAACTGCTTCAATAACGCACTCTTTTCCTTCGTTTATTCCTGTTGTACACATTTTGCAATGAGCACAAGCTTCTTCCCTGATTACTTTTACATATATATTGTTATCTTTTACAGACTCAACTGTACCTGTTTGCGCCATAAAATCCCCCTATTTATTAAGATTTATATTTACTTGTTTAAGTTTAAGCAATTGCCTTAGGTCTTGCTTTCTATTCTATTATATCAAATATTTTAACGATAAACCACTCCTTTTAAACTAACGACTTATATTGGCAACTAGTTTGCTTTTAAACTAGTCTTTAGCATAAATTCTAAATCTCTCTATATAAATATATAAGGCAAGCATTCATTACTTTTTCTATAGATGGAGGGATTTATCTTGAATATAAGTTATAAAAAAGTTTTTCAGATTGGGACGATATTTATTGGTACAATTGTCGGTGCTGGTTTATCTTCCGGCAAGGAACTTTCTCAGTTTTTTAGTCAGTATGGCTATTTAAGCTTTATTGGTATCATCTTATGTGCTGTTTTTTATATATGGATGTCTCGCATGATTATTACGATTAGTTGTCAATATAAGCTTCACTCCTATGATGCCTTTATTACATTAATTAGTCCTGGAATAATGGGTAAAGTTACAAATATGGTTATTACCTTTTTCTTCTTTACAAGTACAGCTATTGTAATTGCAGGTAGCGGGGCCCTGATTAACCAGTACTTTGGAATACCTGTGTGGGCTGGGATATTCATTATGGTTTCCCTTGGCATCTTAGTCTTACTGCGAGAAACCAATGGGCTAATAGAGATTAATAGTTTCATCGTTCCATCACTTG
>CAZLPH010000003.1:23789-37320 GCA_964561345.1 uncultured Candidatus Epulonipiscium sp. | reverse complement strand
GATGCTGGTTACGTTGTTTTGGTGCCACTTGGGGCAATTGTTTTCCTAAGTTTTGGAAGGCATCCAATGGCAGGACTGGCAGCAGCCTTTGCAGGTGTATCTGGCGGATTTAGTGCCAATTTACTTGCAGGGCCAACAGATGCTTTACTAGCAGGTATTACCACAGAAGGTGCAAGATTGGTTTCAGCAACAGCTACCGTGGGCACTGCGGACAACTGGTATTTTATTATTGCTTCCACATTTTTAGTGACCATTATAGGTACTTTTGTAACAGAAAAAATTGTTGAACCAAAGTTAGGTAAATACACAGGTAATGAAAAAGCTGACCTATCTGAAATTACACCCAAAGCGTCAAGGGGCTTAAAATTTGCAGCCATAGCAGCCTTATTATTTGTAGCCGTAATTATCATTAGTTTGTTACCAAATGGGATTTTAAGAAACCCAGAAACCAATGAAATTTTAAAATCACCATTTATGGATTCAATTGTTGTTATAATATCGCTGTTTTTCCTAGTGCCGGGGATTGCATACGGCATAGGGGCTGGGACGGTTAAAAATGATAAAGACGTGGTAGACTTAATGGGAAAAAGTATGGCTACCATGGGTGGCTATATCGTTTTGGTTTTCTTTGCAGCCCAATTTGTTCAGTATTTTAGCTACACCAATATGGGGATTGTTATAGCGGTTAAGGGGGCTAACTTTTTAGATGGCATTGGATTTGTGGGTATTCCACTGATTATTTCTTTTGTGGCCCTAACAGCCTTTATTAATTTGTTTATGGGATCAGCTTCAGCAAAATGGGCTATTATGGCACCAGTATTTGTTCCCATGTTAATGAACTTAGGAAATTCACCGGCCCTTGTACAAATGGCTTATAGGATTGGAGACTCTGTAACAAACATCATTTCGCCTCTTATGAGTTATTTTGCATTAATTGTTGCGTTTGCTGAGAAGTATGATAAAGAATCTGGTATCGGAACATTAATTACGGTTATGATTCCTTACTCTGTTGCCTTTTTCATTGGATGGATTATTTTACTTGTGATTTGGTATGTGGTTGGGTTGCCTTTAGGACCAGGTGTTGGCGTCCTTTACTAGGTCTGCCGATATATGTAATATATAAGTTAGGAAAACTTACTTTGCTTTTTAGGGGGATGTTTATGGAATATATGGCACCAGTACTATCCGTTGTATTTGCGTCACTCATTATTATTAATCTTTTTTGGGGGATCTACATTATAAAATTAAACCCAAAGTCTTATATTAACAAACTATTTTTAGCTATTTGCATTGCTATGAGTATATGGTCCTTGGGGTTTTCCATAGGCATCACAGCCCAGGGGCCAGAGGCAGCCTTGCTTTGGCGACGGGTTTCGGCCATTGGCTGGACAAGTGTCTATGCCATCATATTGCATTTTTTGATATTACTAACGTATGAAAATAAAAAAACAAAGAAGAAGAAATATTTAAGACTTTTGTACATACCAGGATTTATTAATATCTATGTCTTTTCTCTTTCAAAAACCATGGCTCAGGCCCAAAATAATCTGCAAAGATTTGAGTACGGCTGGGTTAATATAGCCATTAATAATGGCTGGGACTGGTTTTTTTATACCTACTATGCTTTATATGCAGTTGTGGGCTTGGTGGTTATTTGGAAGTGGAAACAAAAATTAACAGATAAAAAGTTAGCCAAATACGGTACGATCATTATGGTGTCGTTTATTGCGGCCTTTGTGCTTGGGAGTCTAGTAGATGTGGGTATGGGGATAATGCTTGAGAAGCCCTTCCCTCAATTGGCGCCTGTATTTATTTTGCTACCGACCTGGGCCATGTATTATGCCGCAAGATATTATGGCCTTATGGGGCGTGAGAAGTTTTATAAGGACGGTATGATTGTTACAGATGAGGATCAAAAAAAGATATTTAAAAATATAGCCCTGGCTCTTTTTTTAGGGGGGATAATAAGTTTTGTATCGGAGTTAGTACCCTTTATTAAGGGAAGTGGTGGGGATATTAAATCTGGTATTTTCAAGGGGGGGATTTTTTCTATTGTAGCCCTTGGCGTATACCTCTTTCAAAAAATTAAAAATATAGCCTTACAAGAGAACTTAACCATCATTATTCTGGTCTTAAGCATACCTGGGATTTTGTTTACCTTTAATGATTATGCAGCTTTAACAGTGTGGGCATTTCCCATTGTCATTATGATGAGCTCCCTTATATTTGGTAAAAGGACCCTGCTAATTTCTGCCACGGCAGTTGCTATTGTTACACAAAGACTCATGTGGATGCTGAATCCTGAAGTTACGGTGTTAATAGATAAGTATGATTATATCGCCAGGATTGGGGTAATTGCTACGGCGTTTTTAATAGGCTACTATGTTAATAGAATTTATGTGGCGAAAATCAAGGAAAATAATGATCAAATTATATTTCAAAAAATAAATTCAGAGCTTTCTCTAGAGTTTGTTAACATTAATCAAGAAAACTTTGATGCAAAGATAAATAAACTCTTGACTACCATTGGTATGTTTTTCCGCATAGACCGAACCTATATATATTTAATTAACCCAGAAAAAGAAACCATGTCATATTCTTATGAGTGGTGCGCACAAGGCATAGAGCCAGAAGTTGGTAAAGTGAAGGACGCATCTACTGGGGGGATCTCCTGGGGATTTGACCAGCTTCGCCAAAATAATTTTGTCTGTATTGAAGATGTCCATCTTATGCCCCCTGAGGCAAAGTCAGAACAAGAACGACTAATAAGGCAAAAGGTTAAGTCGTTTGTAGCAGTAGCCGTTGAAAAGGACAATAATATTGATGGCTTTATAGGTTTTGAATCTATTAGATTACATAAAAAATGGTCCCCAGAAGAAATTAAACAGCTTAGTATTTTATCCAACTTAATCTCTCAGGGATTAGCTAAGGTAAAAGATGAAAAAAAGATTGAACACATGGCTTATTATGATGCCTTGACAAGGTTACCTAACCGTTTTCTCTTCAAAGATAGGATCAATCAAGAGATTTCCCAAGCAAAGAAAAAGGGCAAACACATAGCAGTCATATTCCTAGACCTTGATAATTTTAAAGTGGTAAATGATACCATAGGTCATAAGGGGGGCGATGACTTACTTGAGAAAGTTGCAAACAAATTAAAAGAAAATATCAAAAAAACTGATACGGTGGCTAGGTTTAGCGGCGATGAGTTTATGATTATGCTGAGTAATATTAATAACAATCATGAAGTATTTAAAGTTGTGGATCAAATCATGGGCTTATTTAGACAAGCTTTTGAGATACAAGGCCAGGATTTTTTGGTGACAAGTAGTGGGGGCATAGCCATGTATCCTAGGGACGGAGAAGAAGCAGACGAATTAATAAAAAATGCGGATACAGCCATGCATAAGGCAAAAGAAGAAGGGAAAAATAGGTATGTCCTATGTACCGACCAGATAAAAGAGGAAGTAGAAATGAGTATTATCCTTTCAAATGACCTCTCTCATGCCATAGAAAACAATGAGCTAGTGGTTTACTATCAGCCCCAAATAGATATTGCGTCGGGAGAAATAAATGGGGTAGAGGCCTTGCTGCGCTGGCAGCACCCTGAAAGAGGGATTATATCGCCAGGGGTATTTATTCCTTTAGCTGAAAAAAGCGGCTTAATTAACAGCATTGGTGAGTGGGTTCTTAAGACAGCTTGTGTGCAAAATAAAAAATGGCAAGATATGAATCTGCCACCAGTGCTTATGGCTGTTAACTTATCAGCCATCCAGCTAATTAATCCTAATATTGTTAGCCGGGTAGAAGGGATTCTTAAGGCATCTAATCTACCGGCCAAATACCTTGAACTTGAGATTACAGAGAGTGTGGCAATTAAAGAGTCCATCCATATAGAAAAGGTCCTAATCCAGCTAAAAAATCTAGGGGTAACCATTGCCATTGATGATTTTGGGACAGAGTATTCATCTTTAAGTAGGTTAAAGATGCTGCCAATTGACCGGATTAAAATTGATATGCAGTTCACCCAGGGCATTGAAAGATGTGAAAAAGATAGGGCCATTACCATGGTTATTATTAATTTGGCCAAAAGCCTGGGGCTTAATGTCATAGCAGAAGGTGTTGAAAGCAAGGGCCAATTGGAATTTTTACAGGAAAAATTATGTGATGATGTACAAGGCTATTACTATTATAAGCCTATGCCAGCAGATGAGATAGAGGCAGTACTTATTGAGAGGAGAAATTCATGAAAAATATTTTTTGGGCAGGGGATTCTACAGTAAAACACAATAGGATCAATACGTATCCTCAAACTGGAATAGGACAAGTTTTTAATCTCTATTTAAAAGCAGGAATAAAGGTCTATAATCACGCTGAAAACGGGCGAAGTACAAAGAGTTTTATCAGTGAGGGCCGCCTAGAGGAGATAGGTAGGCAAATAAAAGAAGGGGATTTCCTTTTTATACAATTTGGCCATAATGATCAAAAAGAAGATATGGCTAGGCGGACAGAAGCCTTTGGAAGTTACCAAGGTAATCTAAGGCAATTTGTTGCTGTAGCAAAGGAAAACGGGGCTTATCCCCTTTTGATTACGCCTTTAAGCCGTAGGATTTTTAACAAAGAAGGAAGCCTTGATGGTCATAGTCACGGGGACTACCCAGAAGCTATGAAAGCTCTGGCCAAAGAATTAGGGGTGGCCTGTATTGACCTTAGTGAAAAAAGCATGAAACTAATAAATGAAATAGGAGAGCCAAATTCAAGGAAATGGTTTATGAATTTAAAGCCAAATGACCATCGCAATTATCCAGATGGCATAGACGATAACACCCATCTTAAACATGAAGGTGCTGTTGCTATGGCAGGCCTCCTTGCAGAAGGCTTAAGGGAGCTAGGGACTATCTATAAAGACTTGCTGTTTGACTAGGCATTCCAAGAGTGCCTGTCCCCACTTCAACGCTTCAGAGTGAGGTGGGGACAGGCTAAAAAAATAAAATAAAATAAAGTAAGAATGTATAAGAAGATGTAGCAATGAGCATAATAGCTTTGTTGCTATATCTTTTTGTTTATTGTGATAATGTAAACAAAGTGCAATATGAACAAGATTTCGAAAATACTTATAAGAAAACTGAATGTTTTTAATAGACATATTATCTTTATACAAAAATGTTCTGTCTTATATGTCTTATATAATTAAAATATATAAAAATGTATCATGTGTAATATTGTATGGTGGATATTGAAACAAGTATCTTGTGGGCTTAAACCAAGTGGATTATGATGAATTTAAGTTACAACAACCCATAAAAAAATTAACAACATGGAAAAGAGGAATTTAAATGAAAAAATTTCAGAAAAAAATATTATCATTATCACTTGCAGCGGTAATGGGAATGACACTGGTAGCATGTGGCGGGAACGCAGCAACACCAAAACCAGATCAAGGGACAAAACCAACTGAGCCAACAGAAACAGAAAAACCAACAGAATCAGAAGAGGAAGTAACACTTCGTTTTAGCTGGTGGGGTGGGGACGAGAGACATGAGGCTACTTTAGCAGCCATTAAGGAATTTGAAGCAGAATATCCAAACATTAAAGTAGAAGCAGAGTACGGCGGCTGGAGTGGCTGGCAAGAGAAAATCACAACTCAAATATTAGGTGGACAAGAAGCTGACTTAATGCAAGTTAACTGGAACTGGCTCTACTTGTTTTCTAAAAATGGAGACGGATTTTATGACATTAATGAGCTAGGAGAACACATTAATTTAGAGAACTACACACCAGAAGCTTTAGAAGCGATGACAATTAATGGTGCTTTAAATGGTATACCCGTTAGTACAACAGGTAGAATCTTTGTTTATAACGAAGAAATGTATAAGAAGGCAGGCGTAGCTATCCCTGAGACTTTTGAAGACTTATACGCAGCAGGAGCAGCATTTAAAGAAACATTAGGCGATGACTATTACCCATTAGCAGGAGATAGATACACATGGACATTACTATGGAAATACTACTTAGAGCAAAAGTATGGCAAAGAGTGGATTGTAGATAATAAGCTTAATTACACACAAGAAGAACTTGTAGATGGTTATAACTTTATGCTTAATCTTGAAGAACAACATGTTATTCCAGGACTTATGGCTATAGCAAGTGGTGGGTCAGCAGACGCAGTAGAGAACGATCCAAAATGGATTGATGGCCACTATGCTGGAACATATGAGTGGGATAGTGCAGTTGCAAAATGGGAGGCATCACTTGCAGAAGGTGGCCTAGTTTTAGGTAAGTTCCCAACAGATATTGGCCCTAACAAATCAGCAGTTTCTAAAATTTCATTAGGATTTGCTGTTAGCAAGAATACAAAGCATCCAGTAGAAGCAGCTAAGTTATTATCTTATTTAGTTGAAAAAGAAGCTGGTGTTAAAACATTAGGCCTAGCAAGAGGAATTGTATCTAACAAAGCAGCAGTTGAAATTCTTGAAGCAGAAGGAAAGCTTGAAGGGTTAAACTATGAAGGAAACAAAGCAATTCATGAATTTGCTGGATTTGGGCTTGATCCAAACTTTGAATCAACAAACTTACGAGATGACATCTACAAAGCTTTAGCAGTTGAGGTAAGTTACGGAGAAACAACACCTGAAGATGCAGCAGCTAAGGTAATCGAGGCAGTTAACGAGTACAATGAGGAGTATCCAATAAATTAATGATAGAAAAGAACTCATTAAGAGGATGCTATGTAAAAGGTCCGCTTAATGGGTTTTAATATTGTTTAAGACATTAATTTTAAGGAGGCATATAAAAATGAAGATTAATCAATATATTAATGACTACATAGCTGATTATAAAGAAAGTTATGTAACAGATTTTAACAGTGAATTTACCAATAAACAGGTGGATAAGTGGAACTATGAAGACGGGTGTGTTCTTATGGGGGCACTTCAGCTTTATGAAGCAACAAAAGAAGCACGTTATAAGGAATTTGTTATGAATTACCTAGACAGGGCTATTGCGCAAGATGGGACAATTAAAGGCTACGAGGAAACAATGTACAACATAGATAGTGTTGCCCCAGGTAAGGTTTTGTTTTTTGCTTATGAAGAAAGCAAAGAAGAAAAATACAGATTAGCAATAGACGCATTAATGACTCAGCTTAGAAATCACCCAAGGACAAAAAGTGGTAACTTTTGGCATAAGAAGATTTATCCAAACCAGATTTGGTTAGATGGTCTTTATATGGCGCAGCCATTTTACATGGCTTATGAGACAAAATTCAATGACAAGGAGAATTATAAAGATATCATTGACCAATTTAAAAATGTAAGAAAATACATCTATAACCCTGAGAAGGGACTCTATTATCATGCTTATGATGAGGCAAGAGTTCAAATGTGGGCAGATAAAGAAACAGGGTTATCCCCAAACTTCTGGATAAGATCAATGGGATGGTACCTGATGGCAATTGTCGATACCATAGGTGAGCTTGCTGAGGGATCCAAAGAAGAAAAAGGGTTTTTAACAGACTTACTGAAAGAAGCAGTTGACGGTATTTTACAATACCAAGACAAAGAAACAAAGATGTTTTATCAGGTGATTGACCGGGCAGATGTAAAGGAGAATTATTTAGAGACATCAGGAACGTCAATGGTGGCATACGCTATTATGAAAGGTGCTAGGTTAGGCCTACTAGAAGCCCAGACCTACGGAGAAATAGGGAAAGAAATATTTGAGTCTTTGCTAGCAGAAAGATTACAAGAAGAAGCGGGTGTATTAGCCCTTACTGGTATTTGTGCTGTTGCAGGTCTTGGGCCTAATGAAACACGTGATGGCAGTGTAGAATATTACTTATCGGAACCTATTGTTAGCAATGAACAAAAGGCTGTCGGGGCAACTATGATGGCTTATGCCCAGTACCTTATGCTAAGGGGGATTAAAGATGGAAATAACTAAGAAAAAAAGCTTTGGGAAATTTGCAAGGCAAAATATGGGGATGCTTTTTATACTACCGTGGATAGTTGGTATGATTATATTTAAGTTATACCCATTTGTCACGTCCTTGTATTATAGTTTTACAAATTATAATTTAATGGACCCGGCAAAATTCATAGGACTAGATAACTATACCAAACTATTAAAAGACGACTTATTTATGAAGTCTTTAAAAATTACTTTTAAATATGCCCTGATGACTGTTCCGCTGAAATTGATATTTGCTTTATTTATAGCTTATATTCTAAATTTCAAACTTAAGTTTGTGAATGCTTTTAGGACAATATACTATATACCATCTATCCTTGGTGGGTCAGTGGCAATTGCTGTATTATGGCGATTTTTATTCTCAGATACGGGCTTTGTGAATCTGTTTTTATCTAAGATTGGAATTGCAGGGCCAGCTTGGCTTGGGGATCCTAAAGTTGCCTTATTTACGCTGAGTATACTTAGGGTATGGCAGTTTGGTTCAGCTATGGTAATATTCCTTGCAGCCTTGAAAGGTGTGCCAGAAGAATTATATGAAGCAGCTTCCATTGACGGCGCAACTAAGGCTAGACAGTTCTTTAGTGTTACCATGCCAATGATTACACCAGTTATATTTTATAACTTTGTAACACAGCTAGTACAAGCCTTTCAAGAATTTAATGGCCCTTATATTATTACCCAGGGAGGACCTATGGATTCAACAATGCTAACATCATTATTGATCTACAAAAATGCCTTCTCTAACTTTAGAATGGGACTTGCTAATGCAATGGCTTGGTATTTATTTGCAGCTATTATGCTTTTAACAGTCTTATCATTTGTAAGTCAGAAATATTGGGTATATTATTCGGATGAGGAGTGAGAATATGACAAGAGAAACAAAAGCGTTAATCAATACAATCACAAGATATGTGGTCCTTGTACTTGTAGGACTACTTATGATCTACCCTTTACTTTGGCTATTTGGGGCGTCTTTTAAAAGTAATAGTGAGATTTTCTCATCAATTGGTTTGATTCCAAAATCATTGGATTTCTCAGGCTATGTAAAAGGGTGGAAGACAGCAACAGAATATACATTTACAACCTACTTTATTAACACGTATAAAATCGTTATTCCTAAAGTAATCGTAACAATTATATCTTGTACCATTACAGCATATGGCTTTGCAAGATTTGATTTTGTTGGTAAAAATTTATTATTTACATTACTAATGGCCACACTATTCTTACCACAAGTGGTGCTTAATATTCCCCAGTACCTGTTATTTAGAGATATAGGCTGGTTGGATTCTTACTTACCACTAATTGTTCCATCAGCTTTTGCCTTGGATACATATTTTGTCTTTCTTCTGATACAATTCTTAAGGGGTATCCCTAAAGAATTAGAAGAATCGGCCAAGATTGATGGCTGTAATCCACTGCAAACCTTATGGTTTATTATTGTTCCAATGTTAAAGCCAGCCATTGTATCATGTGCATTATTTCAGTTTATGTGGTCATCAAATGACTTTATGGGACCACTAATCTATATTTCATCGGTTGCAAAATACCCAGCATCCATTGCCCTTAAGATGTCCATGGATGCAACGGCCGTTGTTAACTGGAATGCTATTATATCTATTTCTATTATAGCTATTTTACCATCACTTATTGTGTTTTTCATGGCTCAAGATCAATTTGTGGAAGGTATTTCAGCAGGTGGCGTTAAAGGATAATAATATACAAAAGCAAAAGACCCATAAAACATCTAATGTTTTATGGGTCTTTTGCTTTTGTATGTTTACTTTTTAGGTTTCCATACAACTGTGCCGTAATAGACTTCTTCTTGAGGCTCTATGGTAATGGTAAGTTTATTAGAGTTTCCCATAGACCTGATAACCTTTGTTCTACCCACTTCTTCATCACTAGGTTTTCTTTCTTCTAAGTCAATTGATGCCTGTTTAATGGCTTTGGTCTTAGAATCAAGGCTTAGTGATATTTTATCTTTTGGATCAATTATAAAATAATAAGAAGCTAAATCAGGAACGACCCTGTCAAGATCAATTTCTTTGTCGTTAAGCATAAAAATGGCATCATCAGCAAGTTCCATCTCCATGGTAGTTGTAGTAGGGGGTCCCTCTAGTTGGTCTAATAACTCAAAGAGTATATCGTAATTAAGGATTTCTTTGTAAGGACCACCAATGTCTGATTTTTGTATATAGTATGGAGAAGATTTTTTCCCTAAAGGTGGTTCGTATTCTGGTGCTTTGGGGATATCTTGTGGTGGCGGTTCCCATAGGGGATAATCTAAGTGTATGGTTCTGCTTTCTTCATTAAAGGCAACAGCCACATCTTTTTCTTCAAGTAGTGCCCTGGCTGGAAGGTAAGTTCTGCCTTTGTAGAGAATTGGTGATAAGCGGCTTCCATCAAGTTCTTTTGGTTCCCAGGGCTTTCCATCCACTTGGAATTTAATATCATGTGCCCAATGGGCTTGGATTTTTTCAAGCACCACGTCTGCGAAGCTTACCATTGAGAGGCTAAATACCATGACAAGTGCTATTAATAGACGTCTTTTTCTTTTCATTTTACATCCTCCTTTATTACAATAATAGGAATTGTTAAAAATTAAGAGATAAATGTAGTAGACCATAATATTCAAATAACCACAAATGGATCAAAAAAATATTTTATTTTCATAGGGTGAAAAAAATTATCTCAAGTTATATATATAGTGTAGCTACAAGAAAGAGAAAAAAGGAGGTGGCAAAATGGCAGTAACAGCTAAAGAAACAACGGCAAAGATTCGCATTAGCTATGAGAAAGGGTCTCAGACACTGAATCAGTGTAAGTTAACAGCGGCAGACAGTGATTTGTTTGCAGTAGCAAATGCAATTGCAGGTCTTAGAAAGGACGAAGAAGTAAGTATTGCAAAGATTATGGAAGCAGACTTATTGATGCAGTAATGGTAATAACAATTAATCAAAGAAAAGAGGGGAAAAAATGACAGAGCCAAAAAAAGTTCTTCAAATGAATTTTGTAACAAAAGATGGTGGTAGCTTTAGAATATCTGTGGGAAATACCCTAGATGAGTTAACACCAGGTGAGATTAATGCAGCCATGGATATCATCGTAGGTGCAAATGTGTTTATCACCAAAACAGGGGAAATCATCGGGAAATCTAAAGCCCGTTATGTTACCCAAGAGATTGAAGATGTGGAAATTCAATCGTAAAAGGGTAAAATTTCACTTTTACTCCGTTTCGTGGTATGGTTAAGATAGAAAATAACTTAAGGCGTAGGATTTAAGTCAGCTAGCTGACTTGGGGCCTGCGCTTTATGCGTGTAAATTTCTAGACGAGGGGGAAGTAATGAAGATTTTAATGTTAATCTTAAAAAAGGTGGAGCACACGGAAGAGATTATCCACAAACTTGCTGAATCCGGTGTAAGAGGTGGAACGATTTTAGAGGCCACAGGTATGGCAAATACTTTGCTAGACATGGAGGACCTGCCCATATTTGGCATGCTAAGGCATATGCTAGACAGCGGGGAAAAGGAAAAATCTAAGGTTATGATGTTTGTACTAGAAGACCAGGCAGTGGGGAGTGCCAAGGAAGTCATCAAAAATATAATTGGAGACTTTACCAAGCCTAATACAGGCATTATGTTTTCCATTCCCATTACTGATGTTGAAGGGTTTGGTGAGTAGAATTGGAATTTAATATTTATATCTACTTGGCTATGGCCCTGTTTTTAGGTTTGTTTGCTGGAAAGGTCACAAAGAAAATACGCTTACCCAATGTAACGGGTTATATTATTATAGGCCTTATTGTGGGGCCACATGCTTTAGGGTTTTTGCCTTTACAGGTTGTTCAGGATTTTGGTATTATCTCGGAAATTGCCTTGGGCTTTATTGCTTTTTCAATTGGATCAGAGTTTAAGCTTTCTTACCTGAAAAAAATAGGCAAGTCTACTTTTATTATAGCTGTCGTGGCAGCTTTGGCAGCTGTTGTTTTAGTTGATTTAGCCCTTATTGTAACAGGAAATGACTTAGCTTTCTCTATTGTTTTAGGATCTATTGCAGCAGCAACGGCCCCGGCAGCGACCTTAATGGTTGTCAAACAATATAAAGCAAAAGGACCCGTAACCAATGCCTTGCTACCAGTTGTGGCCATTGATGATGCGGCGGCCATTATGATTTTTGGAATCTCTGTGGCCATTGCAAAGGCCCTTGGTTCTCAAGGGGACACGTCTTTGCTATCCACATTATTGGCGCCTTTTATTGAAATATTTGGGTCTATGATTTTCGGAGGGATTCTAGGGGTTGCCTTAGCCTATCTTACAAAATGGTTTACAGGGCGGGGGAACCGGGTATCGGCTACCTTAGCAATGATACTGCTGTGTATAGGGGCTTCTAATCTTCTAGGATTTTCCGCTCTTTTAACCTGTATGACCATGAGCGGGGTTTATGTCAACTTATCAAAGGTATATAATGTGGTGTTTGAGTTAGTAGAACGGGTAACACCGCCTATCTTTATCTTGTTCTTTTTTATATCAGGGGCAAATCTTGACCTTACAATAATACCAAGTGTTGGCCTAGTTGGTATATTATACATTGTTTTTCGTGTTGTTGGAAAGGTTGGGGGATCAGCGCTTGGGGCGAGAATGGCTCATACAGAACCTGTTGTTGCCAAATACCTAGGCTACACCCTTATTCCCCAAGCGGGCGTGGCCATAGGCCTTGCTACCATGGCAGCCACAGTGATACCAGAACACGCAGCAGAGATCCAAACCGTTATATTATCCGCTACAGTTGTTTATGAATTAGTTGGACCACTCATTACAAAAATCGCCTTAATTAAGGCAGGGGAAATAAAGCTATAAGCTATGGTGCCTGTCCCCACTTCACTAGACTGAAGTGGGGACAGGCACTTTTTAAGACTATGTGTGATTCAAATCATAGATAGTCTTAAATTTTTAATATAAAATAGGAATTGAGGGTAAAATATAGTCAACTCCCAATAGAAAGGATGTCATCAAATGAATTGTATTGAACTTATGGTAGAAGAACATAAATTAGCAAAAAGAATGTTAGTTGTCATGCGGAAATATGCCTATAAAGTATTAAAAAATGAGGCTGTAGATTATGAGGATTTTTTTATCATAATTGACTTTTTAAAAACCTTTGTTGATAGCCACCACCATGGTAAAGAGGAAAAATTACTCTTTAATCAAATGAAGGATAAGCTAGGTTTAATCGCCGAAAAATTAATTACCAATGGTATGATGGTTGAGCATGATCTTGGTAGATTGCACATTCATCAGCTAGAGGCAGCAGTGAAAAAGGTCATTGACGGTGATGAAGAAGCTAAACTAGATCTCATTTCAAATACAATTTCCTACTGTGACTTATTAAATAGGCACATTGATAAGGAAGACCTTGTTGTCTACACCTATGCAACAAATAACCTAGACCAAGATACATTAGATCAAATTAATAGAGAGTGCAAAGATTTTGAGGAAAAAGCAGAAAAAGAAGCCTTTCAAGAGAAGTATTTAAGAATACTTCATGACATGGAAGCGAAGG
>CAZLPH010000003.1:0-23689 GCA_964561345.1 uncultured Candidatus Epulonipiscium sp. | reverse complement strand
GAAGGTGATGGGGTTGAATTCAAAAAAAGATTTTTTTCAGGGGATGAAACGGGGGCTACCTATTTGTTTGGGCTATATTCCTGTATCATTTACATTTGGGCTAATGGTTGTTGAGGGTGGTTTATCGCCCTGGCTTGCCATTTTTATTTCGATTAGTAACTTAACATCAGCAGGCCAGTTTGCAGGACTGGGTATAATCTTAGAAAATGGGTCATTATTGGAGCTAGGTGTAACAACTTTAATAATTAACTTAAGGTATATGTTAATGTCCTTATCCCTTTCTCAAAAAATAGACCCGGCCATGTCTTTTGTGAAACGGGCCTTGATTTCTTACGGGGTCACAGATGAGATTTTTGCTGTTGCATCTCTTGCGCCTAATAAAATAACCTTTGCCTATATGCTAGGCCTAATAATTCCGCCAGTTTTTGGTTGGACAGCAGGAACTGCCATGGGAGGGGTTATTTCTAGTATGCTGCCAAGTGCCATTCAAAGTGCCATGGGCATTACATTGTACGCCATGTTTATTGCCATTGTTATGCCAGTTGCCAAAAAGTCTAAGCAAGTGGCAATAGTGGTATTAATTGCTATTACCATTCATTCTGTTGTGATATGGGGCCAGGCATTTGATTTTTTATCAGGGGGCTGGAAGTTGATTATAGCAACCATTGTTGCAGCATCTGTTGGGGCTTTTTTATTCCCCGTGAAAGAGGTGGCCTGTGAATAATTCAAAAGCAATCATAGCCGTTATTGTAATGGCTGGGGTTACATATATAACAAGAGCCTTGCCCTTAACCTTCTTTAGAAGAAAAATAAGGTCTGTCTGGCTTCAATCATTTTTGTACTATGTGCCTTATGCTGTCTTAGGGGCCATGGTTTTTCCAACGATATTATATGCCACAGGTAATATCCATACGGCAAGTGCAGGGTTTATTGTGGCCATGGTATTAGCTTTTTATGAACAAGATCTTTTGCTTGTGGCGATCGGTGGTGTGGTGACAGGATATCTTGTAGGACTTTTTGTCTAGGCCTAAAAAAGCAGTTGGCATTCATATGCTAGCTGCTTTTTTTATGCCTTATTAAATCTAATTGGCATAGTATGGTGGGGTTTTTCATAATCATATTACATATGTTTAGCTCTAAGTAGGAGGGAAAAAATGGATTACCCTGTTATCACACTTGATTTACTCCCTATTGGAAAAATAGCCAAAGTTAAAGGCCTTCTTGCAGAGGGAAGTGTAAGGAGACGTTTCTTAGATTTAGGCCTGATTCAAGGAATCCAAATACAGGCCCTTCATAAAAGCCCGTCAGGGGATCCTGTAGCGTATGATATTCGTGGCACGGTTATTGCCCTAAGGTTAAAGGGGGCAGCCAAAATTACCATAGAAATCTAGTGTATCTGTAAGGAGGTTTTATGATGGCCAGTGATGTATCAGAATTTGTTATTGCTTTGGCAGGCAATCCCAACGTAGGAAAAAGCACTGTTTTTAATAGCTTAACAGGCCTTAAGCAGCACACAGGAAATTGGCCTGGGAAAACCGTTATTACGGCCCAAGGACGACACCGGCACAAAGAGGTGGATTTTACCATTGTGGACTTACCGGGAACCTATTCCCTTATGGCTAACTCTGAAGAAGAAGAGGTTGCCAGAGATTTTATGTGTTTTGGAAGGCTAGATGTTACAGTGGTGGTAACTGATGCCACTAGCCTAGAGCGCAACCTGAACCTGGTTTTGCAAACCCTAGAGATGGCAGAAAATGTGGTTGTGTGTGTTAATCTCATGGATGAAGCTAGGCGCAAACAAATAAGGATAAATCTAAAAATGCTTTCAGATTTATTAGGTGTGCCTGTTGTTGGAACAGATGCAAGAAATAACAAAGGGTTAAAAGAGCTCATGGACCAGGTTTATTTGCTAGCAACAAAAAGTAAAGTCAACCAGCCGTTAATGATGCAGTACAATGAAGCAACGGAAAGGCGTATAAAGGACTTAGAACCACTCATTATAAAAGAAGTGGGGGATAAAATTAACCCTAGGTGGGTGGCCCTTAAATTAATGGAAGGAAATGAGGGGCTCATTACCACCATTAATAAGTCAACAGGCTCTAATCTACCAATTAATGACCACGCCAGTAGGGATGTTTTATATGACCATGTTGTTCCGGCGATTGTAGAAAAAGCGCAGGAAATTGCCCAGAAGGTGCTCTGGCATAAAAACAAACATTACAATTATAAGGATAGAAAAATTGATCATATCTTAACTTCTAAAACATTTGGCATACCAATTATGCTAGCCATATTAGGGATCATATTTTGGATAACCATTGTAGGTGCTAACTACCCATCTGATGCTATTGCCAATTTTCTGTTTTGGATTGAAGGCTTCTTGTTAAAAGGCTTTAGCAAGCTAAATGTGCCTAATTGGCTAACAGAAATCATGATTCTAGGCGTCTACAGGACACTGGCCTGGGTTGTGGCGGTCATGTTGCCGCCTATGGCCATATTTTTTCCTCTCTTTACATTTTTAGAAGACCTAGGATATCTGCCTCGGGTTGCCTTTAATTTAGACCATTTCTTTAAAAAAGCCTCTGCCCACGGCAAACAAGCCTTGACAATGTGTATGGGATTTGGCTGTAATTGTGCTGGGGTTATAGGCTGCCGTATTATTGATTCGCCAAGGGAAAGATTAATTGCCATTATTACCAATAACTTCACCCCTTGTAATGGCAGATTTCCCACCCTAATTGCTATTGCAACTATTTTTATCGGAGGAGCAGTTGGGGGAATATACGGCTCGTTTTTATCCACACTAGCTGTTATTGGTGTGGTGGTCCTAGGGGTTTTCATGACGCTTATGGTATCAAGTATTTTGTCAAAAACAATCTTAAAAGGTATGCCATCATCTTTTACTTTAGAGCTGCCGCCTTACCGCAGGCCTAAGTTAGGTCAGATTGTTGTGAGATCAATTTTTGATAGAACCTTATATGTCCTAGGGCGGGCAGTTGTGGTTGCAGCGCCTGCAGGCCTTGTCATATGGGTTTTGGCAAACGTAACAGTGGGTAATATTAGTCTGCTAACCCATAGCGCACAATTTTTAGACCCTTTTGCCAGGGCCATAGGCTTAGATGGCTATATTTTAATGGCCTTTATCTTAGGTTTACCAGCCAATGAGATTGTAATTCCAATTATTATTATGAGCTATATGTCTGCTGGGAGCTTGCTAGAACTAAATAGTACCCAGGCCTTAGGAGAATTATTAATCAAAAATGGGTGGACCTGGCTAACGGCCCTTTCCACCATGATATTTACCCTCATGCACTACCCCTGCGGAACATCTCTTATTACAATCTACAAAGAAACAAAAAGCTTTAAATGGACCTTGGTATCCTTCTTGATCCCCACCATTGCAGGCCTAAGCCTATGCTTTGTGGTCACTCAACTGGTCAGATGTTTTAATTAGGTGCCTGTCCCCACTACAGTCTAATGAAGTATTAATACTAAAGTACAAGAAAAGACCCTATCAGGCATTAGCCGTTAATAGGGTCTTTTTCTTTTATGCTGCTTTCAACATAATCTTTATAAAATTGGTATTTATGAACGGTTCCGAAGGGTTCTAATACCCTGCTACTGCTAACAAAGTGGCAGGGTTCTTGGCCAATTAGAAAGCGGTAACTTGAGTAGGGGTAGTCCTCTGCTTTGTCTACCATATAGGCGGCCACAGGATTTAGGTGGATATAACGACTCATGGCCAGCATTTGTGAGGTGGTTCTAGCCAGCACAGCGTTGAATCGGGTTTGAAATAAATGGCCTTTTAACTCATATTGTTTGTTAAAATAAATTGCGTATTTACCATGAAGTATTTGTATGAAGGGGCCTAAAGGCTGGCTACTAGTGCTGATTAGAAGGTGGATGTGGTTACTCATTAGGCAGTAAGATAGGAGATGGTAAGGAGATTTCTCCTTAAAAAAGGTCAGGGTCTCTACTAATAACCTTAGATATTCCATAAAATCCTTGTTACTTCTAAAAATATTCAATTGGTGGTTTCCACGGGCTGTTACGTGGTAGGTCGTATTAGGGGCCCATTCCCTAGGTTTTCTTGCCATGATATCACTCCTCGTATGTTTGTTAGAGTATAGACAATTTAGGGAAGAAATATACGTGCCTGTCCCCACTTCATTAGACTGAAGTGGGGACAGGCACTATTGAAGCTTTCCCCTATGCGTGATAGTATCTAAATAGATGACAATATAAGTAGGTTTAAAGGAATGAAATAGATGATAAAAATAAAGAAAATACTCCCTTGTTTAGTAACCTTATCATGGATGGCACTGATATTTTACCTGTCTCACCAACCAGCTACCCAGTCGGCTAGCCTTAGTGGTGGGGTAATGGAACAAGTTATTAAACTAGTGGAAAAGATTGTCCCAAGTGTAAAATTTGATAGCCAATTGTTACACTATATGATACGTAAAAGTGCCCATTTTTTTGCCTATTTAGTCTTAGGTGTTTTAGTGGCAAACAGCTTAAGAACCATGGATTCTATTAGCCTAACAAGGACACAATTAGTGCTATCAGCAATTTTGATATGTGTTTTGTATGCCATAAGTGACGAAGTCCACCAGGTCTTTGTGCCGGGCCGGGCAGGCCAAATCAAGGATGTCTTTATTGATAGTGCGGGGGCAACCGTTGGCATTGGGATATTGTCTTTACTTCATTAGACTGAAGTGGGGACAGGCACCCTTGCCATTTGACAAAAAAACAGGTATCATATGGTGTAAAATATCAAATAATTGAATATTATGTAATTTGATTGAAAAGGTTTAAATAAGAGGGGGAGTTAAGATGGAAAAAGAGGAAAAAATTAAAAAAGTTAGGAAGGTTAAGAAGGTTAAGAAGGCCAAGGCATCAACCATTAGAACTAGGTTGATTGTTGTCCCGCTTATAGTGGTGCTCATTGGTATATCAGGAATGACAGCAGTTTCATCTTATTTTATAAGAGCCAGTTTGTTTGATGAGATGGCGGAAAACGCTCTTCAAACATCAAGACAATTTGTTGATATGATGGGATACAATAAGACAGCCCTAGAAGTCATTGAAACAATGCTAGAAGATAAGATAGTAGCGGGGGCTAAAGCAGTTAGGGTAAACAAGGATACATTAGATAACAGTTTGCTAAACCTCCTATCAAAAGAACTAGACATTGATGAAATAAACTATTTTGATATAAATGGTGAGATTACACATTCCACAGTTCCGGCATATGTAGGGGAAAAAGTACCTGATGATCATGCCATAATGATACTGAAAAAGTCTGCTGACCAGGAGCTTATGGAGGCCATTAGACAAGATACTAGCTCAGACAGGTTTTTTAAATACGGCTATATAAAAGATGGCAATCAAGGCTTTATTCAAATTGGGATTTCCGCAGATAGAATACAGGCCTTAACAGATGAATTAGGCTACCAAGCTCTTTTAGAGGAAATTAGTCAAAGTGATGATATTCTCTATGCCATGTTAATTAATACAAGCTTTGAAACTATTGCCCATAGCACTAAGGAGCGAATAGGAACTGTTTTTAGTGACGATGCCAGTAAGGCAGCTGTAAATGAAGGCATTCCTCATACAAGGGAAAGGTATTACCTCGTAGAAGATACCATGGTTTTTGACATTACGTATCCAGCCGTTGTAAATGGGGAAAACATAGGTGCCTTAAGTATCGGCTATTCTATGGACCGCATAAAATCAGCCACAAGAATCAATATTATCATTATTGTAATTGCAGGATTATTGGCCTTTTTATTACTAGGCTTCGTTCTACACGGTGGATCTAGCTACGCCATAAGGATAATTAACCGCTTAAAAGAGCAAATGGGCTTTATGGCAACAGGGGATTTTACCCATGATGTGCCAGAAGATTTAACCAGTAACAAAGATGAACTAGGGCAGATTTCTCAGGCCATAAGCACCATGCAAAATTCAGTGAAAAATGTCCTGGGAAATGTTATTGGGGCATCTGAGCAAATGGCCGCATCATCAGAAGAACTAACAGCCACAAGCCAGCAATCTGCTCTAGCAGCCGATGAAGTTGCAAAAGTTATTGAAGATATTGCTCACGGAGCAGCTGACCAGGCCAAAGAAACTGAGCAGGGAGTAATGGCTATTTCAATTCTTGGAGACCTGGTTACCCAAAACAAAGATTATATTGAAACCTTAAATGAAACAACTGAAAAAGTAAACAATCTCAAGGATGAAGGGCTTAAAATATTAGAAGAACTTGTAGAAAAAACAGATATAAGCAGTAAGTCTTCCCAGGAGGTCCAAAGAATTATCCTTAACACCAGCCAAAGTGCAGGGAAAATTGTGACTGCCAGTGAAATGATTCAAAGCATAGCAGACCAAACCAACTTATTGGCCCTTAATGCAGCTATTGAAGCCGCAAGAGCAGGGGAGGCAGGTCGGGGCTTTGCAGTTGTGGCAGATGAGATTAGAAAACTAGCTGAGCAATCCACACAATTTACAGGGGAAATAACAGCTATTATCAATGATCTAACAGAGAAAACCACAGCAGGTGTAAAAACCATGGAAGCTGTAGCCCAGGTGGTGGTCTCACAATCTGAGAGTGTTTCTATGACCAACAATAAATTTGATGGCATTGCCCAGGCAATAGAAGAAATGAGACAAGTAATCCATAAAGTCAGTGATTCTAGTGATCAAATGGCTCACAAAAAAGAAGATATTATTGGTATTATTGAGCAGCTATCTGCAATTTCACAGGAAAATGCAGCAGGAACCCAGGAAGCATCAGCATCAGTTGAAGAGCAAACAGCCTCCACAGAGGAGATTGCCAGATCAAGTGAAGAACTTGCCAAGATCGCAGAGAACCTAAATGAAGGGATTTCCAGATTTAAGATATAAGATCTAGTGCCTGTCCCCACTTTAGTCTAATGAAGTGGGGACAGGCACTATTACTGGCCTAAGGGCAATTCCCACAAATACCATTTAAAAAAATCTTCCAATATGGTATACTACTAAAGTGTAATCAAACCTATACTAAAATAACTAGGTTTAATAAGAAGCAAAGGAGAAGATTATGAGTGATTCATCAAAAGATCAATTAGAACGGCTATGCCAAGACCACAAAGTCCAGCTTGTTGTGACCCAGCAAGACACTGATGATGAGATAGATCTTGGGCAATTGGTTAGGAAAGTCCTAGATGGCAAAAAAACAATTCTGCTATGGACCTTATTGGCTCTACTTGTAACCATTGTAGGCTTTGGGGGATATAGTTTTATCATGCAAGACCAAGTTGGAACAGTTAGTACGGTTCTATCTTTTAAGTTTGACGGTATTGAAGAGGGGCTAAATCCAAATGGTGAGGACTTTAGTATTGGTGAGATCACAAATAAGAAAGTACTAGAAGATACCATTATACAATTAGGCCTTAGTGCTAAAGGGATTGACTCAGAGGTTCTTAGAAAAAACATGGTCATCCAAGGGATTGTGCCAGAAGATGTCATTAAGCGAATATCTCTTATTAACCAAATGGCCGAAAAAGATGTTAGCCAGCTTGAAAAATTAAGTGATATGACCTACCATCCAACCCAGTACAAAATAGACCTACATATATTAAAAAATATGAATTTAAATGGAGAAGAGGCAGAGCAGGTGCTCATGGCTCTTGTCAATAATTACAAAGAATATTTTATGAATAAATATAACGATAGAAAAATATTAAGCACAGCCATAACAACTGTAGACTTAGACCGATATGACTATTCAGAGTACGTTATGCTTGTAGATGGACAATTAGACCTTGCACAAGTCTATTTAGAAGACAAGCAAAAAGAGGCCCCAGATTTTAGATCGAAAACAACCGGTGTAGGCTTTGGGGACCTTGTTTCTCAAGTTGAGCTAACACAAAATGTTGAGATCAATAATGTACAAGCTATTATAGACACCTTTATTGTGAGTAAAAATAAAGAAAGATTGTTTTCAATTTACTCAAATAAAGTAGAAACAATGACCTTAGAGATGAATCAATTTAAGCAGCAGGGAACGGCTTTAAGACAAGCTGCAAAAGATTATAAAAAAGATTCAATGGTGGTTCTTGGAAATGATGGCCTAGAAAGTGCCATGGAGCTAACACAAAATAGTGAGGCTTATGATCAGTTTATTACGGATGCTGTGGCTGCAGAAGAAAAGGCTAACACACTAAAATACGATATTCAGCTTTACCAAGAACTTTTAGCAAGATTGACAGAAGCAAATGAGGCTGAAACAGTTGTGGATATAACCCCATATGTTGGCCAAGTTGAAACAGATATTATTTATATCGCTGATAGTGTTAAAGAATTATTTGAAAATATTAATGCAACTGTAGATGAGTACTATGCAAGAGAAGTCTTTAAGGGCAGTGTGAAAATGGATATTCCAGCTATTTATAGCTCAAACTCTATGGCAGTCATTAAAAAATTCATTATGGCAGTGGCTATATCAGCAGTACTGGGAATGATGATAGGTGTTATGCTTGCCCTGTCTAAAGGAATGCTGCAAGAGGATAGTTCAAGGAGGTCCAAATGAAACGTATATTAGAGTCTAAAAACAAGGTCCTATGGACACTTTTATTAGTGGTTATTGTAAGTGCCTTAGGCATATATGGTAACAGGATATTTGTGGATAAAATAAAAGGAAGGGCTTCTATAAGAGTATCCTTTAACTTTGAAGGGGTTGACGAAGGACTAAACCCGCAAGGCGGAGTCTTTGATGCCCAAGTCATTAAAAGTGATATTGTTCTCCAAGGTGCCCTAGATCAATTAGGCTGGGGAGAAGATAAAGTAGATAAAAAGGTATTGGCCAGTCATATGATTGTTAGAGGGATTGTTCCCCAGGACGTAATGGGAAGAATACTGCCAAAAATTTCAAGTAAAAATGATATGCAAATGGAAACAGTCGGTGGGCTAACATACCACCCAACCCAATATGAGGTGTCACTCTCTCTTAGCAGAGATATGGCGCTAAACAAAAAAGAAGCAAGTCAGTTAGTAAGTGCGATTTTAGAAAGTTACACGAATTATTTTGCCGCAAGATATAAAGATACCCAGGTCATTGAAACAGCTGTTTCAACGGTTGACCCAGAGCGGTACGATTACTCAGAGTATGTAGACCTAGTAACGGGCCAACTACAAGTAATTAAAAGTTACCTTAGTGCAAAAGAACAAGTTTCAAAAGATTTTAGGTCAAAGACAACATTCCTAAGTTTTGGTGACTTAATTGCCCAAGTTGAGCTTATTGAGGACGTGGAAGTTGGTAATGTCCAAGCTCTTTTAGATAGTTTTGTTATTACAAAAAACTCTAAAGAATCAGCCGTTGTATACGACAATATGATTCATAGGATGAGGCGCGATAACGAAAAGTACACCCAACAAGCACAGATTCTAAAAAATGTGGCCAATAGCTATGAAAAAGATAAGCAGGTTGTCCTAGGATCTGGGACCCAGGTCATTCAACAAAAAATAAATGAAGAGGACGAAGATGAGGAACCACTTTATGATACACTGGTTCAAAATGCAGCTATTGCTGAGCAAAAAGCAACAAGACTAGGCAGACAGGTAAAATATTATGAAGGCCTTCTAGCTAACTTAAAAGCTCAAAATTTAAATGGGGCAAGTGAGAAAATACAACCCTATATAGATGAAGTTGAGCAAAGTATTCTCTATATATCAGATCAAATGGATAAAACCATGGAAAATATTAAGGTAACAGTGGATGATTATTATGAGCAAGAAGTCTTTGAAGGTAGTATTACACCAATTAGAACGGTGCAATATAGAAGCAGCCTTAGATCACACCTCATTAAAGATACAATTGTCCTTATGGGGATTACTTTTATTATGATTCTCCTTGGCCTTATTTATCTATTAGGAAGAAAAAGCAGCAAAGACTATTTATAGGCAAGATTAAAAAGGCAGACAAGGGCTAAAGAGCCATTGCCTGCCTTTGCTTTTATAGGGTTTTTGTTTTTTCCACAGCCCTTGTTTTCCTAACATAGATCAAGTGAATCACATAGGCCACTAAAAGCGCTAAGATGATGCCAGTTATATCCTTAGCAATATCTAACATATCTGCCGTTCGCCCAGGTGTAAAAAATTGTATGGTCTCATCAGCAAATGCTGTTATAAGGCCCCAAGTGAGGGTAAGCTTTATGTATTGTTTCTTTGTAAATTTGTTTAAAAAACAGCCAAGAATAATCATTAGGCCAAGACCACCAAACTCTAAAACATGAGCCAAAGCCCGGACATATTGGTTAATAATATCAAGGCCAATACCTTTAAAACTTCCCCCAGTTGCAACCCCGCCTTTGGCACCAAAAATACTAAAAACAGACTCTGTGACAAGGCCACTTTGGGCATTAGAAGCCTCGATACTTCTGGTTGATAAGCCAAATATAATAATGGTAATTAGCATAGCTGGTATAAAATAAAGCAGTAATTTTTTGTTTTTCATATAAGAGATCTCCTTACGAATAATAACCAATGGCACTTTAACTCATTATATGGTACCATAAACCTAGTTTTTAATAAAGCAAGAAAGGAAAAATCATGACAATACTCATAACAGGTGGAGAGGGGCAACTTGGCCTAGAACTTTGTGCTAGATTGGAGAAATCTAACAAAGACTATAAAATAATTGCCACAAATCGTCAAACCTTAGACATAACAAATAGTAACCAGCTCGGACAATTTTTTAAAGATAATCTGCCAGATGTGGTCATTAACTGTGCAGCCTATACAGCTGTTGATCAATGTGAAACAAACATAGAAGAAGCTTATAAAGTAAATGCATTGGGGCCTAAAAACCTTGCCATAGCCTGTGATAAAATAGGGGCGAAACTTGTCCAGATATCCACAGACTATGTATTTGATGGGGATAACCTAGCCCCTATAAGGGAAGATAATCCTGTTAATCCACAGACGATTTACGGAAAAAGCAAATATCTTGGGGAAGAGTATGTTAAGATGTTTTGCAAAAAACACTTTATTATTAGAACAGCTTGGTTATATGGTGAAGGTGACAACTTTGTTAGAACCATGTTAAAATTAGCCCAGACAAACACAGACCTTAAGGTTGTAGGAGACCAATACGGGTCACCCACATCGACAAAAGATTTAGCCAGTGGAATCCTCGCCTTAGTGGAGACAGACCACTACGGGACCTTCCACGGGGTTTGCCAGGGGATGTGCTCCTGGTATGACTTTGCCGTGAAAATATTTGAGATAAAAGGGGTTAATGTTAGGGTTAGTAAGGTGACAAGTGAAGCATTCCCAAGGCCAGCCAAAAGACCAAAGTACAGTGTCTTGGATAATTTTATGTTTACATTATATGGCATAAATCATTTTAGGCACTGGGAAGAGGCACTAGAAGATTATCTAAAAAACAATTAGGAGCATACCATGAGCAAATTTGAATTTATAAAAACATCTATTCCAGACTTATATATTATAGAGTGCAAGGTATTTGGAGACCAGCGGGGGTACTTTATGGAAAGTTATTCAAAAGAAGCCTTTCATAAGGCAGGCCTTACCATGGATTTTGTTCAAGATAATGAAAGTAAGTCAAATAAAGGTGTCCTTAGGGGCCTGCATTTTCAAACAAAACATAGCCAGGGTAAGCTCGTTCGTGTGGTGAAAGGGGAAGTTTACGATGTGGCTGTGGACCTGCGGCAAGGGTCCCCTACTTTTGGCAAGTGGGAAGGGGTTTTAATCACAGAAGACAATAAACGGCAGTTTTATATTCCAGAAGGCTTTGCCCACGGTTTTTTAGTGTTGTCAGATGAAGCAGTTTTTACTTATAAATGCACAGATTATTATGCCCCAGATTATGATGGTGGTATTTTGTGGAAGGACCCAGATATAGGCATAAAGTGGCCGCTAGAGGCCATAGAACAGGTTATATTATCAGAAAAAGACAAGGCCCAACAAAGTTTAAAGCAATTTAAAAAGAGTGACAATCCCTTTCAATACTAAAGAGGTGTAAAAATGACAGTATCTGTAATTATTCCCAACTATAATGGGAAAAAGTTTATTAAGGAATGCATAGACGCATTAGAAAGTCAGACTTATACTGATTTTGAGACGATTTTTGTCGACAACGGCTCCTTAGATGGTAGCCGCAGTTATGTAAAAGAAAACTATCCCCAAATTAAGTTTATACCCCTAGATAAAAATTATGGTTTTAGTGGGGCGGTTAATGTGGGAATAAAGGAAGCAAAAGGAGACTATGTGGTGCTTTTAAATAATGATACCCAGGTCCAAAAGGATTGGCTAAAAAACCTAGTGGCCTGTATTGAAAAGGATCCCAAAATATTCTCTTGCTCTAGCAAAATGATACGGTACAATGAGCGAGACCTAATAGATGATGCAGGAGATGAGTACTCTATACTGGGCTGGGCCAAAAAACGAGGAGACGGGAAGTCTGTTGATTTATATGAGGAAGACAAGCAGGTTTTTAGCGCCTGTGCAGGGGCAGCAATCTATAGAAAAAGTATTTTTAAAGAAATTGGTTATTTTGATGAGAACTTTTTTGCCTACCTGGAAGATGTTGATATTGGCTACAGAGGGAATATATATGGTTATAAGAACATATACTGTAGTAAAGCCCTTGTTTATCACATTGGAAGTGCCACAACAGGCGCCACGCGGCATAATGCTTTTAAGGTAAAGCTATCAGCTAGAAATAATTTTTATCTGGCCTATAAAAACATGCCAATTTTTCAGCGCTGGCTAAATAGCCCTTTTTTATTACTTGGTAGACTTGTGAAGTACCTTTACTTTGTTAAAAAAGGATTTGGACCAGAGTTTAGAGAAGGTCTTAGAGAAGCAAAAAGAGGGAAAAAAGATATTCCCAAAGTGGTCTACAAAAACCGCCACCTTAAGAACTACCTTATCATACAAGGGATGCTCTTTAAGAACATAGGACCCAATTAGCAGTTTTTGCTAGGCACTTGCAAATATATTTAGATATGTTATAATAAAGTCACAAAGCAGATATACATTCCTGAGGTGTTCGATAATCTTGTTATTTTGAACCTACAACTACGATCTGGGAGCCTTAATGATAAAAGTATTAATGCCAGGCCACAAGATAATTCCCTTTGGGCAGTGGAAGGCAGCGATGCTTTTGCAGGCACCCCCCTGGCATGAGCTAGGGCGTCAAAATGCAAGGGCCGGCATTTCGGGGTATAACTGAACAATTAACCGCTAGTTTAGGCTAGCGGTTTTTTTGTTTTTAATTTTTATGTTCTAAGCCTCCTTCTAAAACATATATATATGGTACAAGCTACTAAGTTTTATGGATAAAAAGATATAAGGAGGCCGAAATGAAAAATAGATCTAATAGTAGAAGGTATAAACGTCATTACAATAACAATCAAAACAGTGGGTGTGGTGTGTGGGTCATTATCTTATTAGTTATAATGGTAGGGGCAGGGGCATTCTTAAAGGATAACTGGGAGCCAAAGACTTGGTTGGCTATGGCTAGGCCAAGCCAACTAACAAACCCACAAGTAAAGGCGCCAGACCTTTCTACCACTATTTCAAGGGCTAATGCAGCCAAACTCATAGCCTATACGTTTTATAGTTCAGATGAGATTAATGGGCTAGAGCGGACAATAGAATTAGAAGATACCTTGCCATCATTTTGGTATGATAAATATATTAATGCTGTGGTAGGTCTAGGTTACATGGAAGCAAAGGACAATAAATTCAGCCCAAGTGAGCTCCTAACTTACCAGGATGTGGTTAAGATTTTAAGTCATGTATCAGATAATAAGTATTCTGTTAAAGTTAAGGCTCAGGAAGATGTAACAGGGCAACAAGTATCCATGCAACGATTTATCCAGGTATATTCAAAGCTGCTGAGCAAGTTAAATGCAGAAGATCCTGGGAAAAATCCTTATTCTATTCAAGAAAAAAACCTGATTATTTTAGCAACTCCAGGAACCGATGAAAGTCTAGGCCCATGGATGGCAGCAACAGACCAAGGGGAGTATGGTTTTGAAGGACTCTCTATAGATGCTTATATTGACAAGCAAATTAAAGTAGTGGTCAAAAATAAAGAGATTCTAGGGATTGCCCAAGTCATAAGTAGAAATCCTTCTCTTGAGAGTGCTTATATTACAGCTGTGGAAAAAGGAGAAGTAGAACTAATGATTGGGGGGGTTACAAAACGGTATGTGACAGACCTACTAGATGAAACGTACATAAATACCCTTGTTGACTTACACTTTGAAAATGGTCAAATAGTAGGGGCAGACATAAAAGAAGAGGCCTACAAAGACAGGGTCATCCGGGTTAATGGGTCTTCCATAGAAACCCAAATGAATGGTGTGATTCCTGTTTCAGAAACCCTAAAAATATATGACACCACAGAAGAAGGGGTGTCTTGGAGCCTGCTAAAAAACATTATTGTTGGGACCCCGGACATAGAATATTCTATGGCAGGTAATGAAATAGATACCATAACCATTAAAAAAAAGCCTAGTATGAATCAGATACGCCTGCTCTTAACAAGCACAGACTTTGAAGATAAGATTCATAAGGATGTAAAAATTAAAAGCAGCCAAGCCTTTGTTGTGGATTTTTACGGAGAGAAAAAAACCTATGAAGCAGGTGACGTTATGACCATCAGTCAGTGGTCAAAGAAAATGACAAAAGATAAGCCAAGGATTAGAATTACACCCTTAAGTGCTGATTCCCCAAATAAACCCCTTCTTCAAGTGGAAACCATCAAAAGGCGTGACAAGGAGCCTTTGTACCCAGGGACCATTGAAGTCTGTAAGGAAGAAGGCGGGGGCTATACCTTGATTAACGAGGTGACCATAGAAGATTATGTGGCCACAGTTATCCCAAGTGAGATGCCAACTAGCTACGGCTTAGAAGCCTGCAAGGTTCAAGCAATCGTTGCCAGAAGCTATGCCTATGTCCACGTTTTAAATAATAAGTTTGGAGAGTACGGGGCGAACCTTGATGATTCAACGAATAGTCAGGTTTATAATAATATTCCAGCCGATGAAATATCCCTTCAAGCTGCCCACGAAACAAAAAATCAGGTCCTGTGGTACAATGGCCAGGTTATTAGCTCTAATTGTTTTTCAACATCTCCAGGCTATACAGCTAACTACGGGGAAGTTTGGGCTAACCCAGATGGAACCTTCCCGGCTAATACACCAGTTTATTTGGTTTCTAAAAAGCAGTACCAAGGGGAAAAGCTTGTCTCAGACCTAAAAGATGAGGATAAGGCCTCTAAATTTTTTAAAATGACAAGCACAGATATAGACGCATATGACAACAAATCACCTTGGTTTCGCTGGGAAGTTACCATGAGCGCAGATGAAGTTACCCAAAGTGTTAATGCAGGGATTAAAAAAAGATATTCCGTTAACCCAGCCTTAATTAAAACCCTAGGCCAGGACAGGATATTTCGATCCAAGGACATTGATCATATTGGCCAAGTTGAAAAAATCCAGATTCACAAAAGGGGTGAAGGGGGGAATATAATGGAAATTATTTTTTATGGTAGTGAAAATACCATTAAGGTATTAACAGAGTACAATGTGCGTACCTTCTTATCCCCAATGCAAAGAATAGAAGGCCAGGATCCTATTATTATTAAACGCCAAGATGCCAGTGAGATTAAAAATTACGAGATGTTGCCAAGTGCCTTCTTTGCTATGGAAGCAAACTATGATGACAATGAAAAACTAAAATCAGTTACCCTTTATGGTGGTGGATTTGGCCACGGGGTAGGTATGAGTCAAGATGGTGTCAGGGGAATGATTGAAAAAGGCCATGGTTATCAAGAAGTACTGGCACACTATTTCCCAGAAACAAAAGTTAGCAGCTCTTTATGATAAGATGTGGGAAGTTGTGGGTTGTTCTTGTAATATGTGACATATAAATGATGAGATAATTGTTAAGTATTATATTTCGACAAAAACAGCCTGATAAAGACAAAAAACGTGTGTGTTTTGTATGGTTAAGTGAAAAACCGATGGAGTAAGTTGTGCAATACAACAATAAAACGGATTGATATGACAATCTGCATAAAACAGATTGTTTGAAAACAAAGAAATTAGGGCACACTTATTAAAATATGGTGCTATAATAAGGATGTAACCTACCCCAAGGTTACTGACAAATAATACTTATTTGTTACCCCTAAAATAAATACCTTCTCCTAGCAGAAAGACACCGGGTCTTTCTGCTACTTTTTTTTGCCCAAAATACAACAAGAAAATCTTCCCATGGACAAGGGGTTTCTAAAAAGATATACTAGATATATAGCAAGGCATAGTATGCTCACACATCTAAGGGGGGATCACTTGAAAAAACTTAATCACAAACAAATCAAAGTGGTTATGGCCACAGTGATAGGCGCTATAATATTATTAGCATCTATCTATTTTTATAAAGAAAACAACATTCCTAAATTGGTATATACAGATTTTAAGGAATATCTTATTGGTAATAAAATTGAAAAAGTAGAAATTAGCAATGGAGCCAAAATGCGCGTTAAGTTAAAAGGTCAAAAGCAACTATATATAACGGATAATCCCCGTAACCCAGAGCTAAAAGAGGCCTTACTTACCCAGGGGATAGAAGTTGTGGAATCTAGCGGAACAGGTTCCTTTGCCATGTTAGAGCCCATTATTAGTCTCCTGATTATAGGCGGCGTTTTTTTTGTGGTTTACAAGAAATCTGGCAAAATGAGCAGTGGCCCTGAAATGGGATTTAAAGCTAAGGCTGTTAGTGCCGAGTCAGTCCAGCATTTTAATTTTAGTCATGTTGCTGGTAACATAGAAGCCAAGGAACAGGTTAGTGATATTGTTGATTTTATCGAATCACCAGATAAATATGCTAAGTACGGTGCGAGAATGCCACGGGGAATGATATTCTATGGGGCACCTGGTACTGGTAAAACCCTTATGGCTAAGGCTATTGCTGGTGAAGCAGGGGTTCCTTTTTTTTCAGTATCAGGATCTGACTTTGTCCAGCTCTACGTTGGTGTAGGGGCTAGCCGTGTCAGGGACCTATTTAAGGCTGCAAGAGAGCATGGTAAGGCAGTTATATTTATTGATGAAATTGACGCCATTGGTAAAAGTCGGTCAGGATCTGCTTCTGGCAGCTCTGATGAAAAAGACCAAACCCTTAATGCTCTCCTAACAGAGATGTCAGGTTTTAATGAAAACCAAGGCATTATTGTTATTGCTGCAACCAATAGGCTAGATGTTCTAGATCCAGCCTTGCTGCGTCCTGGTAGGTTTGACCGCCATATTGAAATAGGCCTGCCAGATTTAAATGCAAGGCAAGAAATACTAAGGCTTCACATGAAAAACAAGCCCATATGTGGCACAGTAGATGTCATGAAAATTGCCAAGCAAACAGTGTATTTTAGCGGGGCGATGCTTGAGAATCTGCTTAACGAGGCGGCTATATTTTCTGCAAAAAGAGGGGCTGCGGCTATTGATGAGACAGATATTGACAAGGCTTTCTACGTTGTGGTTGCAGGGTCCGAGAAACAAGATAGGAGCACAATCCGGGCCATAGACCGAGAAATTACAGCCTACCATGAAGCGGGTCATGCCCTTGTGACAAAACTTGTGGCACCTAGCAATACGGTTTCTAAAGTCACGATTATTCCAAGTACAAAAGGGGCTGGTGGCTTTAGTATGAATATTGCCGAAGACCGTATGTTCTATACAAGGAAAGATATGGAAACCCAAATTAAAATTAGTTTAGCAGGCCGGATTGCGGAAGAATTAACCTTTGGAGAAGATAATATTACCACAGGGGCCAGTAATGATATTGAAAAAGCCACAGAAATAGTCAGAGATTATGCCATGCGTTATGGCATGAATGAAGAACTTGGTATGCTTAACCTCAGTATTTTAATGGAAAAATCAGATGGGGCCGGGGTTAGTAAAATACTCCTTGAGCAATCGTCTAAACTTATGAAACGCTTATATAATGAAACCAAAGTATTAATGGTAGAAAACAAGGACTTGTTAGGTGAGATTTCCCAGGCTCTTCTAGAGCATGAAACTTTAGCTGAGGAAGATCTTGATAATTTATTACAAAGTGAGGCAAAATCCGCTTGATAATAGGATAGAACAGGATGTTATAAAAAAGTTGTTGCACTGGCAATGACTTTTTTTGTTTTTTGTAAAAAGATAAAATATGGTATATAATAGGGAGGAGTCATTAATAACATAATAGAATGGTTTTAGTTGAAATAAATCAGGAAGAGGTGTTTTTAAATGAATGCATTTGAGTATGAGCAAGAATATGCCAGAGTACTTAAATTGGGGAAACAAGCATTACATGCAGAAGTATCTACAGGACAAACGGGGTATCTCACATCTTTAGATGGGGTTTTGCAAACAGGTAACGTATTATCTGAGATGCCTTTAGGCTTAATAGAAATTCCTCTCAAACAGGTTGTCGGAACTTACACCCATTCCCGTAGTATTGCTTTTGCCCGGAATTTTATGCCCATTATGCCCCTGAAGTCAGAGTTTGCATCAAAATGGATGAACCTATACAAGATTCACATTGAGGAAGGAATAAGAGATCCCATTAAAGTGTATGAATACTATAATCTTTTTTATGTCATCGAGGGAAACAAGCGGGTAAGTGTTCTAAAGTCGGTGGGGGCCTTATCAGTTCATGCCAATGTAATCCGCTTAATTCCAAAAAAAGATACATCAAGTAGAATTAATAATATATATTATGAGTTTACAGAGTTTTATAAAAAGACAGGTATTAATTGTATCTGGTTTTCAGAAGAAGGAAGTTTTAGAGACCTTGGGAGATATTTAGATGCCTATAACCCTAAGTTACACCTTAATGAAGATAAGTACAAACGATTTTTAAGCGATATTTACCGTCCTTTTAGAGAAATTTACCACGAATTAGATGGTGGTGAAAAAAAGATTACAACAGGAGATGCCCTGCTGCACTATATTAAGATTTATGGGGTGCCCAAAGTCATTAATGCATCTGATCGTGATACAATAGAGAGTTTTATGACAGAACTAGATGTTTTTGATAGTAAAACAATCCAACAAGTTAAAACAGACCCTATTGAAACACCAAGAAAAAGTGTTTTTACATCACTTGGTGATCTAATGATTCCAAGAAAACAGCTAAAAATTGCATTTGTCTATCCTAATACACCCCAGAAATCAGGTTGGGTAAATGCCCATGAGCTTGGACGGCTTCATATTGATAATGTTTTTGGTGATCAGATTGTAACTGAAAAAATAGAAAATGTCCCGGAAGATGAGAGAGCCTATGACACCTTAAAGGAATTGGCTAATAAAAAATATGACATTATATTTACAACAAGTCCTACCTATACAGCAGCGGCTCTTAAGACGGCCCTAGAGTTTCCAGGTGTAAAATTCTTTAATTGTGCTGGGACCCATTCCTATAATAATTTAACCTTGTATTTTGGCCGCATCCATGAACCTTGGTACTTACTTGGAATGATTGCTGGCACTATGACGGAAACTAACATGCTTGGCTACCTTGCACCTTTGCCAATATCAGAAGTTGTCTCTGCTGTGAATGCTTTTGCCCTAGGGGCTCAGGCTGTTAATCCCCGGGCAGTTGTGAAACCAGAATGGACCTTTAAGTGGCAAAATGAATGCGGAACAGAAGATGCCGTAAAAGCCCTAAAAGATGCCGGTGCTGATGTAATCGGTAACGAGTCCATGCCAATGCCAGGTAGTAGCTCAAGGGAATACGGTGTCTATAAAGGCGATACCCACTACGCCATGGCCATGTGGGATTGGGGTATCTTTTATGAAAAAGTAATCCAAAACATTATTAGTGGAACCTGGAAGATAGTAGCAGATTCTACCTCACCTAACCAAAAGCCAATTAACTTCTGGCTTGGAATGGACACAGGAATCGTCGATATTATATGCTCCAACAGGAACGTGTCTACCCCAACCAAACAGCTCATCAGTAGCATGAGACAATCCATTATACGCAACGAGTTCAATATATTCCAAGGGCCCATCTACGACCAAAACGGCATCCTCAGAATTAAGGCCAACGAAAAGGCAAGCTACGAACAAATTATTACCATGGACTGGTTCGTCAAAGGCGTCGAAAGCAAGATGCCCAACATCAAAGACCTTAGTCCAACTGACCCCCTCTCCTACATGAGAGACATGGTCAAGAACGCTAGGTTCTAATAGCTAAAGGCCAGTACGGTTTGGTCCCTAGCTAGGCAGTAAAATACCCCGACTTGCTCCTCTTGGCTGGTAAGCCAAAGGGAGCAAGTCGGGGTATTTTACTGCCTGGGGGTGAGCACCATGAGCACCTACTGTCTAAAATTCGAAGATGTGGTAGCCAAAGCCATTAATAATTGTGGTGTCATTATATTTGATAATTCGTTCCATATTTGCCCCATAGCTAAGGTGTTGATGACCATGGAGGTGATACTTTGGTTTATATTTATCTAAGAGCCAGTTAAAGGCAGGAAACCCTTGGTGGACAAAACCGTCACCGTCTCCAAGTCCTTTTGCCGGTGAGTGGGTGACAAGGATATCAAAGCCACTGGCCCTCTTTTTAAAACGGCGTTTTGTTAAATTCTTAGCCCGCTTCATCATTTGCCCAGGGGAAAATTGATGGTCTCCACCAGAGTATTCAATAGAACCGCCTAGGCCTGCAATTTTTATGCCTTTAAATTCAATTATTTCATCTTCAATTGAAACACACCCTTCAGGTGGATCAACTGCGTACCTCGTATCATGATTGCCATGGATATAATATAAGGGCGCATTAATCATGGTTACCAAATATGATAAATATGAGGCCTTTAAATCCCCACAAGAAATCATAAGATCTATATCAGAGAACTTATCCCGGTCAAAATGATCCCAGATATATTTATTTTCTTCGTCAGAGACGACAAGAATCTTCATTGATAAAACCCCTTTCTAACCTCTCTATTAATCTTAACAAAAAAAGTAGCAAATGACAATGTTTTTAAGGTATGCCTGACCACTTAATCTCATATAGATAAGTATAGATAGGAGTTGAGATACATAAATGGTTACATTTAACAACAAAATAGTTAAAGTTTCCTTAGTGGGAATGATTGTATTAATTATGGCATGGTTTGTCAGGGAGTTTAATCTTCCTAAGGTAAGCATTAATGAGGATGGGGCTAGGGTGCAAATAAATTTTATCCTTCCCATGGATCATGATTCATTTAATGAAAAGATCGTTATATTGCCAGATATCTTAGGGACAGAATTTGACTGTAGCACCCAGTGGGAATCTAGCCGAAAGGTCATAATCAAGATCGAAGAAAAAAGTGATATTAAGGGTCAAAAGGTTCATTTGCTGGTAAAACATGCAAAGACAAAACTTCCCTACATTAAAAAGAGTGCCAATATTCCCATTCAGTTTCAAGCAGTTCCAAAGCTTCTTAGTATTAATAAGGTTGCTAATATCCCTACCCATGACCCTATTATTGTAAAATTTAATACCCCTATGAAAAGAACAAATATAAATAAATACATAGCATCAGACACAGAATTTGAAATTATGCCCGTAGAAGGTGGGGGTAACTACAAATGGCGCCTAACCCCAAAAAATCCACTTGAAAACAGTAAAAAATATATCTTGTCATTTAGAAAGGGAATGCCTGCTGTATCAGGATTAACCCTAGAAGAAGACCAGGTGATAACCCTTGAGACAGCGTCTAAAGCAGAGATTGTAGGGGGCCTACCCCAGGATAAAGAAAGATGGGTAGGATTACATCCTTTGGTTATACTAGAGAGCAAGGAAGCGCTCAAAGAAGCCATCATAGAAATAGATGGTAAAGTTGTGGAAGGGAAAATTCGGGATGAGAGATGGGCTGAATTTATACTTCCTAAGCTATTGGATTTCGAGACCACCTATGATGTAAGGGCTCAAGCTGTCTCCGTCCACGGTGAACATAGTGATATTTATAATTTTTCTTTTACGACCATTCCTTTAGAGGAAGACCGCCTATGGGTTGAGGTTATTCTTAAAGAGGAGCACTCAGTAATTGTTTATAAAGGCAGAGAGAAAATCCGCCTTATGCCATGTTCGGGTGGGGCGCCAGATAGCCCAACTTTGCTAGGAACCTATTTTTTAAAGGACAGAGGAAGCATGTTTTTTGCAAGGAAAATTAGCGAAGGTGCAAATAACTGGGTACGAATTAGTGGCAATTATTTATTTCACGGCTTGCCAAGAGATAAAGATTGGGTTATTAGTAAAGAAGCAGAAGCCAAAATAGGCTATCCTGCTAGCCATGGCTGCATTCGTCTAAGAGAAATAGATGCGAAATGGTTCTATGATAATATTCCAGAAAACACCATGGTTATTATCCATGAATAAGAAATATGAATTATATTGTCACAGGACTTGCAAAGGAGCCTAATTGTGGTACAATAAAGGGAATATAATATAATCACAAAAGGAGAAAAAATTATGAGCAACAATGCATACCAAAACGCACAAACTCAATTTGACGGCGTAGCAGAAACGTTAGGCCTTAATGAAGGCATGAGACAACTACTACGTGAACCAATGAAGGAATTCCATTTTAGCATACCCGTTAAGATGGATGATGGAACAAGTAGGGTATTTAAAGCTTTCCGTGTCCAGCACAACGTTGCAAGAGGACCAGGAAAAGGCGGTATTCGTTTCCATCCAGAAGAAACCATCGATACAATTAGAGGCCTATCCATGTGGATGACCTGGAAGTGTGCTGTGGTTGATATTCCTTTAGGCGGTGCCAAGGGTGGGATTGTATTTGACCCTAGAACACTAAGTGAGAGAGAGCAGGAAAGATTATGTCGTGGCTATGTGAGACAGGTATGGCAAAACATGGGGCCAACAACTGACGTTCCTGCGCCGGACGTCATGAGTAGTGCAAAACATATGCTTTGGATGCTTGATGAGTATGAGCAAATCATTGGCACAACAGCGCCAGGGGCTATTACAGGCAAGCCAGTAGGCATGGGTGGATCATTAGGAAGAACAGAAGCAACAGGATACGGCGTTGTGTATACCCTCCGAGAAACCCTAAAAAGACTGAATATCAAGCCGGCAGATACCACAGCCTGTATTCAAGGATTTGGTAATGTATCTCAGTATGGTGCTAGATTATATGAAGAATACGGCGGAAAGGTTGTTGCTATCTCTTGCTGGGACAATGATGACAAGAAAGCCTATACATTCCGTAAGTTAGATGGGCTAGATATTGAGAAGTTAGTCGCAATAACAGATGTTTATGGGACAATTGATAAGGATAAAGCCAAAGAGCTAGGGTGTGAGATCCTTCCTGGCGATGCTTGGATTGAGCAGGACGTTGATATTTTAATGCCAGCAGCTCTTGAGAACCAAATTACAACTGATAATGTGGGTAAGATTAGCAAGCAAGTTAAGGTTATTGCTGAAGCAGCCAATGGGCCTATGACACCTGAAGCAGATGAGGTTATAAGAAAATCTGATATTTTCTTAATACCTGACTTCTTAGCCAATGCAGGCGGCGTAACGTGTAGTTACTTTGAGCAGGTTCAATGTAATATGAACTATTTCTGGGAAAAAGATGAAGTGTTAGAGAAATTAGATACTAAGATGACATCTG
>CAZLPH010000002.1:0-43024 GCA_964561345.1 uncultured Candidatus Epulonipiscium sp. | reverse complement strand
ATTCTTTGGCATACTTTTTTGCTTCCTCTGTGGTCATTTTTTGAAAATCAGGAACCTTAACTTGTTCTATTTCTTTCATTTCTAATTCTTTTTCATTATAAATGGGTTTTATGTTTAAATAAGGAAGAACATTTTCAAAAACTTCTTTCATAACAGGTCCTGTTACTGCCCCGCCATAGTAAGACCCTTGTGGTTCATCCACAATTACAATTCCTACCACCGTTGGATGCTCTGCTGGGGCAAAGGCTAAAAATGATGCAATATATTTACCCGTCCTACGGGGTAGTTTCTCTGACGTTGCTGTTTTCCCACCAATACGATATCCCGGAATGTATGCTTTATCTCCTGTTCCCACTTCTACAACACTTTGTAAAATATCTTTCAAACGGTTAGATGTATCTGTTGTTATAACTTGCCTTCCTAGGGGATAATCAAATTCCTCCACAGTATTCCCTGCATCATCTATAATATAGTCCCCTATATGAGGGGTTACCAAATAACCCCCATTTAAAGCTGCTGATGCACCTCTTAGTAACTGCATAGGGGTTATTTGAAATGACTGGCCAAAAGAAATAGTTGCAAGTTCTACAGATCCTATGTTCTTTACTTTATGCATAATTCCTACTGCCTCACCTGGCAAGTCTATGTTTGTTTTCTCACTAAATCCAAACTGGGCCATATAGTCACTAAATGTTTCTGCCCCTACTCGTTCTGCAATTTCCATAAAGACTGGGTTACATGAATTTTGAACGCCTTCTACAAAGGTTTGGGCACCGTGGCTTCTTGGACTTCTCCAGCATTTAATATTTCTACCACCCACAGCCCTTGAACCCGTACAAACAAAGGGTGAATTCTCAGTTACAACCCCCTCTTCTATTCCTATGGCTGATGTAATAATCTTAAAAGTAGAACCTGGTTCATATGTATCATTAATACTGAAGTTACGCCACATTTGATTTAATAGCTCATTTTGCTCCTTGGTAGAATATTGGTCCCAAGATTCTAAGATGGCCTCATCGTTTATTGTAAATGGCTCATTAAGATTAAAATCCGGCTTATTCGCCATGGCATAGATAGCACCATTTTGAGGATTCATTAGGATAATAGCACCTCTTTTTGCACCTTTTACCTCAACAATTTTTTCTAATGCTTGCTCTACATATTCTTGTATATTAACATCTAATGTTGTGACCAAATGATCACCTGGAACAGGCTTAATGCGTCTCTCTGCAAGAGATTCCCTTCTTCTTCCATGGCCATCTGTCTCCATTAACAGTTTTCCTTGGCTACCCTTTAGATACGCTTCATACTTTACCTCTAAGCCAATAATTCCTTGGTTGTCTTTCCCCACAAATCCAATGACATGGGAAAGCATATTCTTATAGGGATAGTATCTTTTTGTATCTTCGTCTACTTTTACACCTGCTAAATTCATTGCTCTTAACTCATCGGCAAGTTCTTTGCTCACTTTAGACTTAATTCTTTCCAAAGCAACTTTGTTACTCACTTTTTTATAAACCCATTCATAGTCTAACGCTAGCTTTTCTGATAGGATCTTTGCAACTTTCTCCGGCTCCTTAACCTGGGTATTAACAACGCCTATTGTGGCAACAGAAGCACTTTGGGCAAGGGCTACTTGGTTTCTATCATAGATTGTTCCCCTTATGGGAGAAATAAGGCGATCCCTTGTATGGAGTGTTTCTGCCCCTTCTTGAAGCCAGGTGCCATCTACAATTTTAATATAGCCTAATCGTATGATTAATGTTACTGAAAATAATAAAAACACTGTGATCAAAATTAACATCCTCTTTTGAATCATTCGTCTCGTGCTCTTCACACAAAAACCCCCTTTAAAACTCACCTATAACACATTGTATTTTAAAGGGGACAATTTTATTCTATAATTTCTCCACTATCGTCTATCTCTTCTATAATTTCATCTGTTAGAATTATTTTTATCACACTACCCTTTTCTATTTTCATATTAGCTTTAGGAATCTGATCTAAAACTAACTCTCCCTCACCTTGGCTTTCAATAATAAACCCATGCTCAGCTGCTTCCCCTTGAGACTCTTTGAGTGTTTTTCCATAAAAATCCGGTATAACAATACAATTTTCTGCTTCACTGGAGGTAAAATATAACTTAATCGTGGATTCTACGGGAATAATTGCACCTGCTTTTGGATACTGGTCTTTAATCTCCTTACCGATTCCTATGGCATCATAATCTAGCTTTAAAGATTCCAAGGTCTTGGAAACGTCATAAATATCTTGCCCCGTAAAGTCTGGTATAGCAACCGTCTCATCAAATGCCCCCTCTATGGCGTCAATAGGTTGAATACCTAGGTAAGGGAGCGTCTTAACCATCATCTCTTTAAACACCCTTGCCCCGATCCCCACACCTTCCCCATAACTTTGCGCCTCATCATAAATCACCAAAAGGACAATTTGCGGGTCATCTACTGGGGCATAACCTATAAAGGAGTATATATATTCCCCGGCCTCTCTTGGCAGTTTCTGAGCTGTCCCTGTTTTGCCACCTATTCTATACCCCGGAATTGCCGCAGCTTTTCCCGTTCCACTTGTTACAACACTTTCTGACTGTATCCTAATGGTGTCTGACACTTCTTTCGAAATAACCTTTCGTCTTAAAAAAGGTTTGTTTTCTTCTATGATGTTTCCATTCTCATCAATAACTTGAGATAAAATATAAGGACGCATGAGCTTTCCGCCATTTATTGTAGCCGAAAAAGCACTAATTAACTGCAAAGGTGTCATATTAAATGATTGCCCAAAGGATGCTGTTGCAAGTTCTACAGGTCCCATTTGTTCTTCTCTATGGAGTATTCCCGCTTCTTCTCCCGGTAAATCCACCCCTGTTATCTCTCCAAGTCCAAAATCTTTTTGGTACTGAATAAATTTAGCTCGCCCAAGTTTTTCCGCAATGTCCATCATTGCGACGTTACAAGAACCAGCGATTGCTTCTTCCAAATTAATGTCCCCATGGCCACTTCTCTTAGCACAGCGTGGCCTTTTATCGCCAACCACCTTATATCCCGGACAATAAAAACGTTCATCTGGGCTAATAATACCTTCTTCTAGGGCCGCAGCAACAAGCATAGGTTTAAAGGTAGAACCTGGTTCGTAGGTCGTATGTATATTATAATTCCTCCAAACACCGTTTAATTTTTCACCTTTTTCCTCATCATCTAATGCCTCCCAAATTTCCATTCCTATTTGATCTGAGATATCATTGTATCGATTAGGATTATAAGTCGGGTAGCTTCCCATAGCCAAAATCTCACCCGTATTCGGATTCATTGCAATGGCTGCTGCATTTTTAGATTTAAGTTCTATCGCTGATTTGGCAAGAGCTTCTTCTAAATACTGTTGAATAATTTCATCAATTGTGACAGATAAAGTATGGCCCCCTATGGCCGCAACACTCTCTGTTGTTACAATATTCCCTTCTTGCAATTTCGGGAATACCCTTCCAGTCGTCCCCGTCATGGTATCATTATATTGCTGCTCTATGCCATATTGCCCTTGCTTATTTTTATTATAGAACCCTATGGTTTGTGATGCTAGAGTTTCTTTGGGATACTCCCTTACAAAGGTTTCTTGTAGCCATAAGCCTTTAAGTTTTCTTTCTTGTAGTTTTTTACCAATTTCACTAGAAACTTCTTTTTGAATCACTTCATATTTTGATTCTGGTGACTTAGCAATAATATTTTCAAGTTCTTTTATGGCAATACCTAATTCCTCAGAGAGGTTTTTTAAGGTTTCTACTTGTTCACTCTCCTTGCTCTGGAGTAGAACATAAGGATCTAGTATAACATCATAGGCAATACTACTAACAACTAGGTTTTTGCCATTACGATCTACAACATTCCCTCTAAGTGGCTGAATTTCATATTCCCCCCCTGCCGCACGTAAGGTCACTTTCTTTTCATATTCGTCTCCTTTAACGACTTTTAAATATGCCACTCTTCCAAAAAGCCCAACACTTATTAATGCAAACAAAAAAGCTAAGCCTAAAATTCTACGCATAGCTTTTTTGATCGTTTGATCCTTTTCTCTTCTTTTTGCTCTTGCACGACTTGCACTGGTCTCTTTTCTATTTTTCATATCACTCACCAACCTATGTCTTTTCTTTATCTATTTACTCGGTCACAGTATAGCTTGTTTTTGCAATATCTAAAAGGATGATTTGATGAGTTAGAGGTTCACTCATATTAAGTTCTTCTATTGCCCTAGCTTTAATATGATCTAAATTTGTAGCAGATGCAATTAATGCTTTTGTCGTATTAACTTGGCTTTTCAAATCTCTAATTTCATTCTTTGTTTGTTTTAACTTATCTTGTTTATAAGATACAACAGCACATCCCCACACAAATGTAATACTTGCTACAAATATTGCTAAAACACTTAACACCCGGCTTAAGCTATGCTTAAAGTTTTGTTTTCTTTCTTCTTTGCGCTCTTGGCTTGATTTCCCCGGCTTTCCCTTGTCAGGCATTTTTGGCAAAGGCCTCTCTGTGTATATATCTGGCGCTGTGCTACCATAGTTATAATTCCTATTAGTGTTATAGTAATTATTAGCCATCCCCATCCCCCTTAAATTATCTTTTTTCTATAATTCTAAGCTTGGCACTTCTAGACCTAGGATTTTGTTCTATCTCCTGGTTTGTTGGCAATATAGGTTTTTTTGTTATAATTTTTATTTGGGTTTCTTTCTTACAAACACACACTGGAAATTCCCTAGGGCAGTTACAAGGATTTTCTAGTTCCTTGTAGGTTTGCTTAACAATTCTATCCTCTAAAGAGTGGAAGGTAATAACACATAATCTACCACCAGGCTTTAATAAGGCCACAATATCCATAATGGTATCTTTAATAATACCCAGTTCATTATTAACCTCTATGCGAATTGCTTGGAATGTGCGTTTTGCAGGATGCGGTCCATCTCTCCTAGCCCCTTTAGGAACTGCCTTTTTTATGATATCTACTAGCTCATAGGTCGTTTCTATTGGCTTGTCCTGCCTATGCTCACAAATAAAGCGTACAATTCTTTTTGACCACTTTTCTTCCCCATACTTTTTTATAAGCTCATCTAGGTCTTCTTCCGAGTATTTGTTAACAACATCATAAGCTGTTAAATCAGTCGTCTGGTCCATCCGCATATCAAGGGGGGCGTCATGCATATATGAGAACCCCCTGCTTGGCTCATCTAACTGGTGGGACGAAACCCCTAAATCCAGCAACATTCCATCTATTTGTGGTATGTCTAAAATTTCTAATTGTTTTTTAACATGAGAAAAATTACTTTCAACAAAAGTGACCTGGCACTTTTCATCTGCTAACTTTTTACCCGAGGCATTAATTGCGTTTATATCTTGATCTATACCAATTAATTGTCCTGTCTCACTTAAGTGAGTACATATTTCTTTTGAATGTCCAGCTCCGCCTAATGTTCCATCGACATAAATACCGTCTTCTTTGATATTTAAACCTTGGATACACTCATGGAGCAAAACTGACACATGATGAAATTCCATTACTATCCACCCCATTCTATATCCCTAATTCAGCCATTTGCTCAGCAAGTTCATTAGCATCGAAATCATCTTCGTTATACTTGTCCCACTGGGCATCACTCCATATTTCAACTCGATCGCCCATGCCTATAAAATAGACTTCTTTTTCAACATCTGCATAAGTCTTCAAAGATGGTGTGAGTAAAACCCTTCCCTGTTTATCAATCCTGCACTCAACTGCACCGGACAGGAAGAATCTTGTAAATCTTCTAGCATTTTGGTTGGTTAGTGGTAAACTATTTAATTTACGTTCGAAAATAGTCCATTCTGAATAGGGATATATGAACAAACAGTTGTCCAGACCTTTGGTGAGCATAAAGACCTCACCTAAGCCTTCTCTATATTTGGAAGGAATGATAACTCTGTTTTTATTGTCTACGGTATGTTTGTATTCTCCAATAAACATAATTACCTCCCACTCGGTTCCTTATTAACCCACTTCCCACCACTCTCTACCACTTATTCTAATTGTAGTCTGTTTTCAGTAAAACTTCAAGGTATATTACAAATAAAAGACAAAAAAACGAGTGAGATTTATGGTCTCACCCGCTTTAAGCATTTATCTAATTAATTTTTTTTTGCGTCTCTTGATAGTATTGTGTAATCCAAGTATCCAATTCTGTACTAATTTTGTATAACTCAATATTATCAGTGCTATTGTCGATCATTTGGTTCATTCGTTCCCGTAACATCTCAATATTTTCCATAATATGAGTCATCTCTAATCCCTCCATTTACAATCCCCTTTTATCATGTGAATAGATTTCATTTCTTTGTGTTTTATCATTATACCACCACAACTGGGATAAATCAACATTAATTGCCAATAAATAGAATTTCATTATAAGCTACTACGTTTACGCCCGGCATAAACACCGACAATACCTGCAACAATAATAATTCCCGAAACGACTTGAGACACCGGAATTTGAAGCACAGCAAGCAGCAATGGGTCTGTACGTAACCCTTCAATCCATAACCTTCCAATTCCGTAGCCTATGAAATATAAAAATAAAATCTCACCTTCGAAGCGTTTATGCTTTAAATAAATAAGCAGTATAATAAGAAGACCTAAATTCCATAAAGATTCATATAAAAACGTTGGATGTACCTGGATATAAGCTATACCACTCACTGTTTGTATGTTGTCAAGGATTTTTTCAGTCATAGGGCCATTTGCTTGGTCTTTCATAATCCTCATAGCAAATAAAGAATTTGTAAAGTCACCAAAGGCCTCCCTATTAACAAAATTCCCCCATCTTCCTATTATTTGTCCTATAATAAGACCATAAATAGCTGTATCTGCAAACTGCCAAAAATTTATCTTTTTCTTTTTTGTAAAAATATGAGCAACGAGAACAGAGGCAATTATGGCACCATATATGGCTATCCCTCCCTCTCTTAGATTAAAAATTTCTGCGGGATGTTGTATATAGTAATCTAGTCTAAAGATAACATAGTATGTTCGTGCGCCTAAAAAAGCAAAAAAGACAGCATACATTAAAAAATCCATGTACAATTCTCCGTCTTGCCCTGTCTTCTTAGCAATGTAAAGGGCTAACCCCAATCCCCCTAATATTCCTAAAGTAATAATAATACCATACCAATAGACATCTAGGTTAAATAAGCTAAAGGCAACTCTGTCTAATTTACTAATTTCAATGTTTAAATTCGGGAAATAAACTTCTGGCATTTCTTACCTCTTTTCATCTTTATGAGTGTTCTTATTATATTATATTCCAATACTCACGCTATGTAAACACTAGAATAAAGTAGGGATTTACATGTATAACTTGATTATTTTATCCATCGTTGATAAGATAGGATGATATTATAACTTATTAATATAGTAATTTCAACTTACATATGGAGGTGAAAAATGATTGAGTGTTAAAGAAACCGTTTTAGATTCTGTGTACACAACCTTACCTATGACTGTTATTATATTTATACTTCACTTTACAATTGTAGGTTTCCCCGCTGATATTCTTATGAATTTTATCGCCGGTACAGTCTTAGTAATTATTGGCCTAAGCCTTTTTTCTATTGGAATCGATGTGGCATTACTAGAAGTAGGGGAGGAAGTAGGTGGCTCAATTATTCAATTTAAGAAACTGCGCCACATCTTATTGTGGGCTTTTGTTCTAGGATTTGCCATTGCACTTGCAGAGCCAAATGTCCAAGTTCTATCTAACCAAGTGGCAAGTACTTCTGACGGATTAATTGCTAAAAACTTCCTAATTATCGTTGTTGCTTTAGGTGTAGGTATTTCCTTAGTAATATCATTTTTAAGAATTATATTTAATATTTCCTTGGTAAAAATATTAATGGTTTGCTACAGCATTGCTTTTATCTTACTAATATTCACACCTGCACAGTTTGGACCAGTATCTTTTGACGCTGGTGGCGTGGTTACAGGGCCTCTTACTGTGCCCTTCATGCTTTCCCTTGGAATTGGCGTAACCAATGTAACAGGTGGTAGTGATTCTGCTGGGGACGGCTTTGGGATATTAGCATTGGTTTTTATTAGTTGTATTATCGGCGTTTTATTGTTAGGAGTGTTTGTAATATGATAGAAAGTATTTTAAGCGGAATTACTCAGGTTATAATGGATGTCTTTACCGCCCTTTTGCCTTTGCTAATAATATTTATTATTTTCCAAAAAATGTGGCTTAAACTTCCTAAGAAACTCTTCCATAATATTCTTAAAGGCTTTTTATTTGCATTTACAGGATTGGTATTTTTCTTGCAAGGTGTGCAAATAGGCTTTTTGCCAATAGGAGAATATATGGGGAAAGTTATAGGTGAGACCACATACAGTTGGATTTTAATTCCAATTGGATTTGTTTTAGGCCTTGTTATCACTTTAGCTGAGCCAGGGGTTAAGGTACTCAATATTGAAGTTGAGAAATTCTCTGGTGGTGCTATTAACAAGAAGATCATGTTAGGGTTTTTATCCATCGGTGTCGCAATCGCCATTGCCCTTTCAATGCTTAAGATTTTAACAGGTATATCATTATGGTACTTTATTGTTCCTGGATATATACTAGCTTTTTTACTGACAAGAAACGTTAGTAAAACCTTTATTGCTATTGCTTTTGATTCTGCTGGTGTCACCACAGGCCCCATGATTGTAACCTTTATTTCATCTTTATCAATTGGGTTTGCTTCTACAATCCCAGATGGTAATCCCGTCTTAGACGGCTTTGGTATGGTTTCACTTGTGGCCCTAACCCCAGTTTTGTCAGTCCTTATTTTAGGTTATTTATACGAGAATAAGCAAAAAGAAATCGAAAAATCATATGAAACACAAGATAAAAATGAATCAATTGGAGGTAAGTCATAATGAGCACAAAGGAAATAGGACATGATTTAATTATAACCATTGTTAATAAAGGCCGTGCATCAGATGTAATAGATGCATCAAAAGAAGCCGGTGCACAAGGCGGAACAATCTTACACGGCCGTGGTTCAGGCGTTCATGATACAGCAAAGCTATTTGGTATCCGAATCGAACCTGAAAAAGAAGTTATTCTAACCATTGTAGAAAATACAAAAACTGATTTAATTGTTGAATCTATCACTCAAAAGATCAATCTCAATAAACCAGGAAAAGGCGTCTTATTCGTACTAGATGTAAAACGCGTGGCGGGTATGCATCATTTAATTAAGGGGTTATAAGAGCAAAAAAGAAAAGTGGTTGGGGCAGCATAACTTCCTTACGACGTTAAAAGTTGCCCCAACCACTTTTTCTTTTTTTGCGGTATAACCCCTGCTAGTGGAGGGCAAAAAACAAGTTCAGGAGCAACCCCGCAGCCCAAAACTGTATCGCTCTCGCCCTTATACCAAGAGTGAGGTTACATTCCCAAAAAATAAAACACCTGTGGTGTGTGCAACTTTTAACGACGCAAGGAAGTTATGTTGCACACACCACAGGTGTTTTATTTTTGAATCCAACTCACTTTTTCTGAATATACTTTCGGGTATCGATTGCTACTGCTGTTACAATGATGGCACCTTTTATAATATATTGAATATAGGGACTTACATTAACGTAAGCTAGTCCGTAGTTTATAACTTGGAATATAAACACCCCTGTTATTACGCCAGCGATTGATCCAACACCACCACTAAATGAGACACCACCTACAACACATGCCGCAATAGCGTCAAGTTCGTATGCATTACCGATATTGTTTGTGGCACTACCTGTACGGGCAACTTCTAGGGCTCCAGCAAATCCATAAAGGATACCTGCCATAAGTGATACTGAAATAATTGTCTTACTAATGTTTACCCCTGAAACCTCAGCCGCTTCTGAGTTACCGCCAACAGCAAACATGTTTTTACCTAAGGTTGTTTTATTCCAGATAAACCATACAATCAGTGTGACGATAGCTGCATATATAACCAGGTTAGGTATGGTAAACAGTAAGGGCATCTTAAAAACATGTGGTATTCCAAAACGACCCCCTACATTAAATCCGCCTACTCCTAAACTTCCCTGAGCAAACTTTGTAAACCTTGGGTCAAGCCCAGCGATTGGGGAAGCACCTACTGCCTCGTAGTATAATGATGCCACACCATATAAAGCAAGTTGCATACCTAAAGTTACAATAAATGCTGTTACCTGAAACTTAGCAATAATAATGCCACTAATGGTTGATGCAATACTAGTTAATACAATTACCAACAATATTGGCAGTATAATGGGCAGAGCTGGCATATCCTTGAAAATCCTTATTGCATAATCCGGATTTTGGAGCAATGAAGCCGAAACAACTGCTGCTAGTCCTACCATTCGTCCCACGGATAAGTCTGTTCCAGCAAGAACTAGTAACCCCGCTACTCCTAGAGCCAAGATCATTCTTGTTGATGCTTGTGTAATAATAAACCTAAAGTTATTAAGGGATAAAAAAGTACTATCCATATATATTATAACGCCAACTAGGATAAAGAGCACAACATAGATAGCATTTTCTAAAAAGAATTCTCCAACCCTTTTTCTATCCCACTTTTCACCTGTATTTCCTGCTAATTTTCTCATCATATTTCCTCCTTTTAGAGATATTTGGCTGCTAGTGTTAGAATTTCCTCTTGGTTTGTCTCAGGAGTATTCACAATACCCGCAACTCTTCCATTACTCATTACTAAGATTCTATCTGTTATACCTAACAATTCAGGCATCTCCGAGGAAATCATTATTATTCCTTTATCCTTCTTAGCAAGATCTATAATTAATTGATAAATTTCATATTTTGCTCCGACATCTATTCCTCTTGTTGGTTCATCTAACATTAAAATTTCTGGATTTGTTAGCAACCACCTGCCTAGTATTACTTTTTGCTGGTTACCACCAGATAGAGAGCGTATCAACGTTTTTTGTGATGGCGTTTTAACATTCATACTGTCAATAACCCACTGGGTATCTTCTTGGATTTTATGGGCATTTAATACACCCAGGCTATTGGCATAGTTATTTAGATTGGCTAGCTTGGCGTTAAATTTAATATCTAGCACACCAAATATACCCGTTTTTCTTCTATCTTCAGTTAACAATGCAAAACCATGGCTAATGGCCTGCTTTGAATTCTTATTTTCAATTTTTTTATTGTGTAATAAAATCTCGCCAGATTCTTTCTTCCTAACACCAAAAATCGTCTCTACAATCTCTGTTCTTCTTGACCCCATTAAACCGGCAACACCTAAAATTTCACCTTTTCGAAGTTCAAAAGAAACATCATTAATTGAGGGTTGATAAGTTGCTGTCAGGTTCTTTACCTCTAAAATTGTCTCACCCGGTTTATTGTCTTTTGGCGGAAAACGATTTGTCAAGTCACGTCCTACCATTAAGTTGATAATCTTTTCAGTTGTTAGTTCTGATGCTGGATTTGTTGAAATCCACTGACCATCTCTCATAACCGTTACATCTTCACATATTGTCAAAATCTCCTCCATCTTATGAGATATATAGACAATCCCACAACCTTCTGCTTTTAACTGATTAATAATCCTAAATAAATGTTCTACTTCTTGCTCTGTCAGCGATGATGTCGGTTCATCCATAACAATAATTTTAGAATTATATGATACTGCTTTTGCTATTTCAACCATCTGACATTCTGATAGGGATAAATCATCAATTTTATCCTTTGGATCAATATCTATGCCTAAGTCCACAAGAATCTTTTTTGTATCTTCATACATCTTTTTTTCATCCACAATAAGCCCATTTTTCGGATAACGTCCAAGCCATATATTATCTTGAACCCTAATTTGTTTAACCTGGTTAAGTTCTTGGTGCACCATTGAAATACCTGCTTCAAGGGCTTGCTTTGGATTAGCAAAGGTTACTTTTTCGCCATTAAAATATATTTCTCCTGAATCCTCTAAGTAAATTCCAAATAAACATTTCATAAGTGTTGATTTCCCAGCACCATTCTCCCCCATCAAGGCATGGGCTGTTCCAGCTCTTAAGCTTAACTGTGCATTATCTAGTGCCTTTACACCAGGAAATTCTTTGTTAATATTTTTCATCTCTAACATGTAATTTGAACTTTCCATAGTGGTTCTCACCCCGCTTTTCTATCAAAATTATGCAGACAAAGCCCTAGACTCTGTCTGCAATTTAAAGTTACCTAGTGAATTCTATGTTTCTTACTTAAGGCCGTAAGCTTCTTCAGCAACACCTAAGTTGTCTTCTGTAATCGCAACATAAGGGACACGAACTGCCTTTGTAGCATCAACTTCCCAGCTTGTTCCTTCTAAGAAGTCTTTTCCAAGTGCTGCATTAATTGCAAGTTCAATTGTTGCCTTACCTTGGTTTAATGGGTCATTAAGAACTGTACCAAGTAATTGTTTCTCTTTAATTAATTCAAGAGCCTCCGGAATAGCATCTACACCAACAACTGGCATATACTTATCACCTGTAAAGTATCCTGCTGCTTTTAATGCTTCAACTGCACCTAAAGCCATACCATCATTGTTACAAATAACCATTTCAATCTTATCACCATGAGCCGCTAACCATGTCTCCATGAATTCTTTTGCTTTTGAAGCGTCCCACATAGCTGCTTGTAATGCAACTTCTTCTGTCGCAATTCCTGCTGCTTCTATTGTTGCAATAGATTCTTTTGTTCTAGCTTCTGCATCTGGATGCCCTGGTTCTCCCATAAGCATTACATATTGCATTGTTCCGTCTCCGTTTTTATCCCAATCTGCATTTGCTTTCCATGCATCTAAAATAAGTTCACCCTGGATAGTACCTGATTCTGCTGAAGTTGTTCCAACATAAATCGTCTCATCATATGGAATTTTATCTGTTCCTTCTGGGTATTCTTTATTAAAGAATACAACTGGAATGCCAGCATTTTTTGCTTTTTCTGCAATGGAAGCCGCTGCACCTGGATCTACTAAGTTAATAGCGAGTGCATCAACTTTTTTAGCAATCATAGCATCGACTTGATCATTTTGCTTTGCTTGGTCATTTTGGGAGTCATTCATAACAAGCTCTGCCTTACCTTCTGCTGCTGTTGTTATGGCTGACCTTGTAAATGACATAAAGTTATCATCATACTTGTAAATCGTAACCCCGATAACTGGTAACTTATCACCCTTTGGTTCACTTTTGGCTCCACAAGCTGTAAAGCCTACTGCCATTGCCGCTACTAATAAAACACTAAACAATTTTCTCATTTTATTCCTCCTACTTTGATAGTATTTTGTGTTTTCATCTTATAATCACTATTATACTAGTACTTTTGCAGTATTAAAATAGTTTATTCCCCTGACTTGTTAGGGTTTTTTACCACAAAAAAACACACGCCTTATATTTCAGTCGTGTGTTTTGTGTTATTTAGTGAATCAGCTTATGTTTTTTACTTATTTAGATAGTTTCTATCAATAATTCTATAATTCATATGGTAACACTTATCCGCATATGTAGCATCAACTATATTTTTAGGCGAACTACCCATAATCATTGTATATAATTTCGCCAATATGGCCTCTCCTTGTTTTTCGGCATCGTTAAGCACAGTCCCTAACATCTTTCCCTCCCCTATGGCCACAATAGCCTCTTCCATACCATCCACACCGATTACTTGGATCTTATTTGTCTTATCTTGTTCAACAAAATACCCCTTCTCCTCTAAAGCCTCTATTGCCCCTAGAGCCATTGCATCATTATTAGCGATAACAACTTCTACCTCATCACCAAACTCACCCAACCATTGGAGCATCTTTTCTTTCGCCTCTTCTTTTCGCCACATGCCCGTATCACTTGCTATACTTTCAGTTTTATAATTATTTTCTTCTAGTATTTTAATACTATAATATGTCCTAAGGATAGCATCTTGGTGGCCTGGTTCTCCTTCTAACATAATATATTGAATAACCCCGTCCCCATTCCGATCCACCTCTACACCCTGATTTATTGCATTCATTAAAATTTCTGCCTGAAGCTTGCCAGACTGCTCTGCTTTAGCACCGACATAATACACATTCTCCCATATAGCCATATCTTGGGGCACAGGCTCCCTATTAAAGAAAACAAGTGGGACATTGGCCCTTTGAGCCTTATCTATGATTGTAGACGCTTGAGCCCTATCAACTATATTAACTGCTATAGCATCATATCCTTCATTAATAAAGGCTCCTATTTGACTATTTTGGATCTGCTGATTATTGTCTCCACTAACTAACTCCAGTGTTATTTCTACTTCCCCTGCTTTTTCTTCTAGACGCGCATGCTTTCCAAGCATCTCATAGACACTTTCAATGAAACTATCATTTGCATCATAAATTGCGACCCCAATTTTAATGTGTCTTTTTGTTTGCTCAAAGTTTTCTGGCATCTTTTTATTATTGGTACAGCTGGATATATTAAATATGATTATGGTATTTATTATAATTAACTTAAAAAATACTTTAAATCCTTTTGTCATACTTGAACCCCCCGCTATTTTATTCCTTGCATTATAAGCTCTTTAGCATTTCTTAATCATATTGCAAAGGTATTTTTATATATACCGTCGTTCCTTCTTCAAGCTCACTCTCTACTGTCATACCGTACTGTGCCCCGTAGTATAACTTTATTCTTTCATTAACATTCTTCATACCTACCCCTGAGCCTTTAGGCTCAACAACAGGTTTACTATGAAATAACCCTTGGCAAGTTTCTTCATCCATACCTATTCCATTATCTCTTATTGCAAACAAGAGACCTTCCCCTTCTGCAGTTGCTTCTATAACAATTTCTCCTCTATCATACATATATTCAAGGCCGTGGTACAATGCATTTTCTACTACTGGCTGAAGTATTAATTTAAGGGTTTTTGCACTAAGAAGCTCATCTGCCACTGTAATGACATAATCAAACCTATTTTTATAACGGATGTTTTGAATGGAGAGATAGTTTTTGATATGCTCTATTTCTTCACTCACAGTAATAATATTTCTCCCTGAGCTGATACCTATTCTAAAAAACCGAGATAAGGCGGTTGTCATTAAAACTGAATCCTCTACCCTCTCATTTTCTGCTAGCCATATAATCGAATCTAGTGTATTATACAAAAAATGCGGATTTATTTGAGATTGCAAAGCTTCTAATTCTTTTTTTCTCTTACCATCTTGTTCAACAACAATATCATCCATTAATTGTTTAATGGTTTTTACCATTTTATTAAAGGTCTTGGAAAGCTCAGATACAACATACTCCCCACCTTCATCGATTTGAATATCAAAAAAACCTTCTTCAACCAACTTCATCGATTTTTGAAGTCTATATAGTGGGGAGGATAAAAGTGAGGATATATAGAGGGTTGCAATAATACACAAGACCGTTCCCATTAAGATAACTATCACTAAAAACGTTTGTAGTTCTGTAAAATTAAATAGTATTTGATCTAAATTCCAACTGCCAATTATTTTCCACCCTGTATATCCTGCTGTCTTTAATGTCAATATCCTTTTCTCCTTGCCAACAGTCTTTAATTGCAAGGCATCACGATTAGCAATAAAATCAGCTTCGACTATTTCCCCTAACATTTCTTCTGATCCTTCATTTCCATAAATCAGGTCACCACCCGGGGTCATAATAAAGACTTCTCCTATATTCCCTTCAACAATAGGCCTACAAATATCCTCAATTGACTTTAGATTCATATCCACCAAAAGAACACCCTGGATAATCCTACCATCCTTATTAAGAGAAACAGCTGTACTTAAAGATATAACCCAGGGGGCATAATCTTGAAACAAATCTTGTATATGAGGACTTGAGAAATGCACATTTTCTGGTTTCGATAAAGCATTTTGAAACCATTCCTGCTCAGATACCTTTATGTCCTCTTTTAACCTATTGTGTTTACCTGCCGCTATTAGGTCACCTTCTAGATTGAAGATTGCTAATCCTGCAATATCACTATTGGTCGTTTGTATTGTCCCCATTTGCGCTGCAAAGGTATTATTAGATATATTCTGGGTTTTAATAATCTTATAATATAGAGTATTAGAAATGGTGATCATATTTTTTGTATATGTGTTTAAATTATACTGAACTTGGGTCGTTAGTTGGTTTACAGATTCACTGGCATAAGTCTTTGCTAAATCATTGGATTTTTTATATAAGGAAAGACCCGTAATAATCATAGTTATAGTTGTAATCATGGAAAAACATATAATCATCAAAAACCTTATGCTCTTGAGCCTCGGTTTAATATTTTGCCAATTATTTTTTACCATTTCTATACTCCGTAGGGGATATTCCTGTATGTTTCTTAAAGACATAACTAAAATAATGTCCCTGAGAATATCCCACTTGATTGCCAATATCAAATGTTTTCAAATCTGTATTTCTTAAAAGCCTCTTAGCTTGGTCTATTCTCATTTGAGTTAGATAGCTTGTAAATGTCAAACCCACTTCCTTTTTAAACAAAGCTGAAAAATAGTTTGTTGATATATGAAGTATCTCACACAATTTTTCCGCATTTAAATCCTCATCGTTATAATTATCTTGTATGTGAGCCTTTGCTTTTTCTATTAGATCATTCTTATTATGATTTCTCGTTTGAGCCAACTCATTTGATATTTTTATACAAATCTCAAATAACCATGCATTTATCTTTTCTTTTGTTTTTAGCTTGTTAATTTCTAATAAAAAATTATCTTTTTTATCCCAAAGCAAATCCCAATCAAGCTCCATACTTGTTACAAAGTTTAATATAATAGATAAAATATCAATTATATACAACTGATAATCTTTTAAATATAATTGCATTCCATCGATTCTTCCAATTAACCTATCAATGGCTTTTTTAATATCCTCAGGACTCCCAAGTTTAATAGCCATCACCAAAGCTCTTTCATCAACTTCATCTAATTTTAAATCTTGTGTTGTACTAGGCTCTATATCTTCTAAATAAATAATCTTGTTGTTTCCAAGCATAACCGTATAATCCAAGGCTGCTAGAGCTGATAGATATGATTTATATAGAACTGTTGGGTCCTGACAAGCATTCCCTACTCCTATGGTAATGGTAATATTTAAATATTTTTCTACAGCTGTTTTTATTTGTTCCAATCCTAGAAAAATTCTATTACTTGTTTTTGGCGCCTCAGCTTCCCCTAAAGAAATTAGAAGAACGATTTCATTGGTTCTCATAAATATAACACCTAGATTATTCTCTTCAACGATTTCTTCACATATGTTAAAAATCGCTACATTTAGAAGCGCTTTGTTTTTTACTAGGGCTATATCTGTGTCTTTTCTCAATTGGTCATCTGGTCTTAAAACTGCCACAGCTATTCGATTTTGTAAAACACCTAATGCAAAAGTCTCCCTGTTTTCTTCAATTATACTTGCTTCTACATAATCTTCTATCCAATGATTTAAAAAACGCTCCTTTAACATAGGTAAGCTCTTCTTATAATTTTGTTTTAATAACTGGATATCATTCTTAGAGCGCCTTTCATCGTCTAATATTTGTTTGATTTCTCTTAGCAATTCTGACATTTCTATAGCATTTATAGGTTTCAAAATATACCTTAGCACCCCTAGACCAATTGCAGTTTGAGCATATTCAAATTCATCAAATCCTGATATTATAACCACTTTAGTTGTGGGAAATCTATACTTTATATTTTCAGAAAGCTTTATACCGTCCATAAAAGGCATCCTAATATCAGTAATAACAATATCTGGAGAAGTCTTATCAATAATATCTAAGGCCTCTATTCCATTTTCAGCCTCGCCAACCACCAAAAACCCTAATTCTTCCCAGTTTATCTTTTTAATCATCCCTTGCCTAATCTCTGCCTCATCATCGACAAGAATTATTTTGTATCTATTCATTTTTTCACCCCAAAATATAAACTTAAATTTTTCCTATATACTATATTACTATATATCTCATAGATTACACAACTTTTTTAGTGTTTTAATTCAATTTCTTTAAATTTCCATAAAAAAAACAAAATAGCCTCTCAATTACATTGAATGAGAGACTATTTTGTTTATGGTCAGTATAGGACTCGAACCTACGACTTCCACCATGTCAAGGTGACACTCTACCAGCTGAGTTAACTGACCGCTGAATCCTTTAGAAGTATACCACAGTTTTGGGCGTGTGGCAAGAGATGTTTTCCTAGAGGGTGGATGCGCAAGCACGAAGGGATAGATATAGGTCTACGCCCCCCCTAAAGGGGTCTAGGCAATAAATTATCTAGCCTAGATCCATGTATGTGGTCATCACTTATAGATTTTTGGCAAATTCGGCGCCGAAGGCTCGGCATCTTTCTAGGCCTTCTTGATCTGGGTTCCAGAGTTCTTTGATTCCTTCTGTTGGAACGTCGAACTTAGCGTCTTTTAGCCTTTGCGTTAGAAGGGCTACTGATTCCCCACTCCAACCATAGGAACCGAAGGCTGCTGCCTTTTTATTTTTGAAACCGAGCCCTCTGATTAAGTCAAGGATCCCGCCTGTGCCAGACATTATACTTTTATTAACTGTTGAACACCCCACTAATAAAGCCTTAGATTTGTAAATTTCCGTAATTAAATCATTTTTATCAGTTAGAGCTGCATTAAATAGTTTTATGGTAACATCTTTATCGACTGATTTAATACCTTCCCCTATGGCTTCTGCCATTTTTCTTGTGGCATTCCACATGGTATCATATGCGATTGTAACCTGATTTTCGGCGTAAGGTGTGGCCCATTCCATATATTTTTCCACAATCTGTACTGGGTTGTCCCGCCAAATAATACCATGGCTTGGTGCAATCATACTAAGCGGTAAATTCAGTGCTAAGATTTCTTCTATCTTTTTTGTTATAAGGGCACTAAATGGTGTTAGGATATTAGCAAAGTATTTAATCGCCTCTTGGAACAGTTCCCCTTGGTCTACACAGTCATTGTACATAAGATCTGAGGCATAGTGTTGGCCAAAAGCATCGTTACTAAATAAGATGTTTTCTCCCGTCATATAGGTCATCATACTATCTGGCCAGTGAAGCATTCTAGCTTCTACAAACACTAACTGGTTATCGCCAATATCCAATGTGTCCCCTGTTTTAACTTCAACAAAGTTCCAATCTTGGTGGTAGTGGGCCTTTAAAATCTTAGCACCATTAGCTGTACAGTAAACTGGCACATCTGGTATCTCTGCAAGAAGCAAAGGCAGGGCACCACTATGATCTGCTTCCCCGTGATTGACAATAACATAGTCAATATCTTTTAAATCTATTTCCTTTTTGAGGTTGGTTATATACTCTTCCGCAAAAGGCTCCCACACAGTATCTATTAAAACATTTTTTTCACCTTTTATAAGATAGGAATTGTATGAAGATCCTCTGTGAGTTGAATACTCATCACCGTGAAATTTTCGTAGTTCCCAATCAATCTTCCCTACCCATGTTACTTTATCTGTCATTTTAAAACTCATACTTTTGACCTCCTATTGTTGTATATTTATATTGATTAGTCATATTATACCCCTAAATAATTTATATTACTTTGACTCAAATCAAATACTTTCAATAAAATTATATAGCAGCTATAACTAATTTGTCCAAGTCCTATTATTTTATCCATTTTAAACACCGTATTATATTAATCATAGGTTTACTGATTGCTTTTGTCAATCTTATTACCTTTTTTTGTGTCAATTATGCCAATATTCCTTGATTTATTACATTAATTAAGTTACCATGTAAACACATTAAAGAAATCTCTTTAAATCCAATAGCACACATATATTTGGAGGTTAAAATGAATAAAGATAAAATAGCAATTTTAGTTGACTCTTGCGTTGATGTGCCCCCCAGTTTGGTCGCGCAATATAATATGTATGTTCTTCCACTTAGAATAATATACAAGGATAAAGAGTATACTGATGGCGTTAACATCACGGCAGAAGAAGTATATGCTAGGCTTGAAACTGAAATCCCAAGTACATCCTTACCTTCTGGCAATGATATTAATGATGTTTTTTCCCGCATCAAAGCAGATGGATACGAAAAGGTTCTAACTTTTTGTCTCTCTAGCGGACTTAGCGGTACTTATAACGCTATAAGAATGCAAGCTAATGAGTTTGATGGCTTAGAAATCCTAGTAATCGACACAAAAAATATCGCCATAGCTGCAGGCCTTAATGCTGTTGCAGCTGCTGAGAATTTAAAGGCAGGAATGGATTGGGATACCTTAGTTAAGAACTCCACTGAAAATCTTAGTAATTCCAAGATTTTCTTTTGCGTCTCAACTTTAGAATACCTACAAAAGGGTGGTAGAATAGGCCTTGTTTCCTCACTTCTTGGCACCTCCTTAAATTTAAAACCTATTATATCTTGTAATGATGATGGCATTTACTACACCATGGCTAAGGTTATCGGGCGAAAGCGCTCCATTAAGAAGATTACAGAATTAGCGCTTGATTTCGCTAAAGGTTCCAATAAGTATAACGTTGGTATCGTTCATGGGGGTGCGGCGGATGAGGCTAATCAAATTAAAGAAAATCTAATGCCTTTGCTTCCTAATTGCAATATTTTTACCGAGGGACAAATCAGCCCCGTTCTTGGTGTTCATACAGGACCCGGAACCCTAGGTATTGCAATTCAGAAACTATAATTTAACAAATAACCCCTAAGCGCCACTGGCCTTAGGGGTTGTTTCTTTTATTCATTTTTAAGGGTAATAGTCTTTGAATCAAATTCAATTAGGCCATCTTTACGCATTTTATTTAATTCTCTACTCAAAGAAGATCTCTGGACTTCCATTCTCTGAGCCAAATCTTTTTTTGATATACCCACCTTTACGGCAGTACTTTTTTGAATATAAGATTCATAGCTTATAAAATCAGTTGTTTTGTATATACTACTTGCTATCCTTATACCAAGCAAGGCTATAGAGTCCGTTTCTAACAGTTTATACTATATCAAAGAAATGCTAATGATTATGCCAGTTATACTACTACTTACAGCCCTTATAACAGCTATTTCTATTTTCTTTATGGGGTTCATAACCTCTAAATTTGTGGTATTTGTGCCAATACATTTCCAGATGGATGGTAAAAAAGCTAAGATTATTAGCCAAGAGATTATTGATGCTGATATGGAATTAGTCAATATTGCAATGGAAAAGTGTCTGCCTGAGATTATAATTTTTAAATAAAGTTTATAGATACAAAAACACCCTAGAATTTAAGATTCTAGGGGTGTTTCTATGTCATAAGTTTTAGGAAATATATCCTTCTTTACGATAAAAATATCATGAGGGTCATCTTCTTTAACTGCTAGGTAATCACCTATTACCCCGTACATGTATTTTTCAGTATCCCACATTGTAAATACCTTTGTTGCTTTTGTTAGGGGTTTTGCATAAATATAGCTTTCTATCTTAGCCATACATTTTTTGGCAAAGGGTTGAAGTTTAATACTATTGCTATCTTGTTTGTTTCTAATACTAGGGAAGTATTCAAACTCCCTATCATACTTCTCCTGTAAAACAGTAAAATCTTTCTCAAAATTTTCTTTGGTTATAGGATACACTTCTCCTTTTATACCAATCATCACATAAATATCGTCACTGGCTAATAAATCCAAGTCTCCTTCTAGTGTCCTAATCATAATGGGTGTTTGGTCAACTACTACATCTGTTAAGGGAACAAATCCCAAGGGTAGAGGTTTTTTCTTATAAAGCTCCATTCCACCCATGTCAACATGATCATATGTACTATAAATGACATCAAAGGATTTATAATATTTCGTCAGCCTACTTAAAAAATATTCATCTGCGTTAAGGTGTGCATGGTGGTCATTATATTGTTTTCGGTTAATAAATCCACCAGCCTTTTCCATATGGCCACCCCCTGAGCCCATACCATCTGCTAGGAATACTGCTAATTCATTAGCCATAATTTCCTTCTCACAGCTTCTTACAGAAAACTTAATACCCCTGCCACTTTCATTATAGACGACACAAACATAAACACTATCGACTTGTAGGGCTAAGTCACTGATAAATCCCAGAATATTAGGGTCACATTCCTTAGCCTTAACCACAACAAATTTATTTAGTTCGTTATAGGAATGTCTAATAAGAGCCATTCCAGCTATTTCTAGTTCTGATAAGGTAATCACTGAATTTTTCAATTTCCTAATGACATTACTATCTATTATTAGACTCTCCATCATATCCTTATCAAGGGGATGTCCAATTTCTGCAAATCCCCCTGTATCGGTAAAAAGTCCATAATAAAGGCAAGTTGCAACATCAATATGGTCATTCACCGGAAAATTTTCCTCGCGCAAAAGATCCCAAACTAAGGTACAAGCACTAGAGAGATAACTTCTTATCTCTGTCATTTCATCTCCTTCAATATTAGATAGATGGTGATCTATAACTGCAATCTTATCCGCTTGAAACTTGGTTATATTTCCTGCACCGTACTGTGCATCTACGGTAATTAAAAGCTCTTTTATCTCTATTTCTTTTATGTATTCTAAGGGTATCTTAAATTCATTCACAAGTAAGACAACATTAGGTTTTGTCATCTTTAGATTCCCGCCATAAATTAATCTAACCTTTTTTCCTTTACTTTGAAAAAACTTGTAGAGCCCATAACCTGCACCAATTGTATCTGGATCTGGGTTATCGTGGCACTGAATCACTATATCTGAGTATCCCATTAAATCTGATAGTTTAATAGAGATCGCCCCCTGTCTTTATTTCCTTTTATATTTATTTTATCATATAAGAGTAAAATGGGACAGTTCCTACTTGTGTAGGAATTGCCCCTCTTGATATATTTAGCCAACTTGTAGTTCTAAGCGTAATCTGTCTGCTATCAAAGCAATAAATTCGCTATTGGTTGGTTTTCCCTTTCCATTATTAATCGTGTAGCCAAAGAGTTTATCGATCGTATCCATCTTTCCCCTGCTCCAAGCTACTTCTATAGCATGTCTAATAGCTCTTTCTACTCTACTTGGGGTGGTATTATACTTCTTTGCAATATTAGGATATAACTGCTTTGTAATTGAGTTCAAGATATCCATATCATTAATAGACATAGTAATTGCTTCTCTTAAGTACTGGTAGCCTTTAATATGTGCAGGAATCCCGATTTCATGTATGACGTTGGTTACTTCTTTCTCTAAGCCTAAGGCTGATAGCTCATAAACTGGTTGTTCTTGGCTTGTCATATAACTTGTACTGGCTATTGGAGGTGCATTTTTAATAATTTGCTGACTTGACTTTAATTGGCGAATTCGATTCATTAAAGTTTCCATATCAAAAGGTTTTATAATATAATATTCTGCTCCAAGATTTAACGCCTTCTCCGTAATTTTATCTTGACCTACTGCCGAGAGCATAATAAATACTGGTCGTTTATCTAAATCCATGGTGTTTACCCGTTCCAGAACACCAATTCCATCTAGATGAGGCATAATTACATCTAAAATCACGACATCAGGTTGCTTGGTTTGTATTAGTGCGCAAGCTTCTAAACCGTTATGAGCCATCCCAACTATCTCCATATCAGCCTGTTTCCCTAAATAGCCTGATAATATCTCACAAAAATCCCTGTTATCATCTGTTATTGCCACCCTAATTTTTTTGTTTTTCAAAATTATTTCCCCCTATTTATTTATAATATTAACACTAAATACCATTTACTCTCACATTATAACGAATGTTGAGAATAAAGGCAATACCATATATGGATTATTATGGCTTTTAGCTATTTACTTTACTTGTTTTTCTTTTTCAAGCATGTTTTCTATAAATATACCATAGCCCTTAGTAGGGTCCTGAACAAAAACATGGGTAATGGCGCCGATTAATTTATTATTTTGTATAATAGGGCTTCCGCTCATTCCTTGTACAATTCCATTTGTAGCATCAATCAATTGTTCATCAACAATTTTCACCACCATCCCTTTTGAAATATCATTGTTATATCTTGATACCTTTTGGATGCTAACCTCATACCGTTCTACTTGGTCTCCCCTTATATTGGCAAGTATATAAGCTGGACCTTCAACAACTTCATTTTGAAAAGCTAAAAACACAGGTTCGTTTTGCAAAAGATCTAGTCCTGTATCATAAAAGCTACCATAAATTCCTTGGTCTGTATTTTTCTGAATATTACCGATAACCGACTCTTTGTTCGTATGAATAACCCCTGTTAGCTCTCCTGGTGCCCCTTTTTTTCCTTTTTTAACGGAAAGAATGTCTGTTTTCACTAATTCTCCGCCTCTTACAGACATAATCTGCTTTGTGTCAATATCTGTAATCCCGTGTCCTAAAGCCCCGTAAGTCTTGGTCCCCGGATTATAGTAGGTAATAGTCCCAATCCCTTGAGTACTGTCTCTTACCCAAACGCCAATCTTGTATACCCCTTCTTCTTTTGCATAGATAGGCGTGATTGATTTTCGAATAATAGATTTTCCCCGGCGAATCTTCATCTTTAAGGGTAACCCGTTATTTTGGGTAATGGCAGCTATAAGATCTTCCTTTGAATCAAGCTTTTTGTGATCAACTTCTAAAATAAGATCTCCTATTTCTAACACCCCTCTTCCAGGTTCATAACTTTGATCATCCTCCCCTTTCACCGATCCTAAGCCCAAGACCATAACACCATCAGTTGAAATCTTTACCCCAACAGTATTGCCACAAGGGATAACCTGGGTAGAAGGCATAACGTCAACTTTCATATTAATCACAGGTATAAAGCCAAGTAATGAAAGCTGAACGTCTACTTGTCCTAGATCATCCATTTGCATGGTAAAAGGTTTCTTCAAGTTAATCTTAATGTTAGAGTCTGCTATAGGTTCATTGTTAATCTTAAGAACACCTATTTTTTCTGGTGTAACTGTAGCCTCAAGGGGTAAAGAAAATTCAAATAGATGTTCTTGTCCTTCTATTAAGCGTATTCTTTGTGGAAACCAATAATGGAGTACAACAAATGGACTTATTAGTAAAGACAAACATAATAAGCCAATCCCTAGATTGAAAAGTTTTTTATTTTTCTTTTTTATCATAATGTCACTTCCACACTGTTTTTTGAGTATATTTTTTTAGTATATAATTAAAGTACCCTTTTTGAGGGTACTTTATACAGTGACATTAAGTTCTTTTAGAAATGATATTTTATAATGCTTCTTTGAAGTTAGTTGCCATATTCTTAATTTCTTTTGCGCTTTCAATGGTCGTTGTTGTAATTTCAGCCCCACCCATTAAACGGCTTATTTCTTCTACTATTTTGCTTTGATTTAGTAATGTGACGTGAGTATTGGGCCTACTGTTATCAATACTTTTTTCGATTAGATAATGATAGTCAGACATAGCTGCTATTTGCGGCAGATGGGTAATACAAATAACTTGGTGCCTTTTTGCGATAATAGCTAGTTTTTCCGCTACCTTTTGAGCCGTTCTACCACTAATTCCCGTGTCGATTTCATCAAAAATTAAAGTGCTAATTTCATCAACATCAGCTAGAATTGTTTTTAAGGCAAGCATGATTCTAGACATCTCACCACCAGATACAATTTTCCCCAGTGATTGCATGGGTTCACCAATATTAGTCGATATCATAAATTCAACATCATCCATGCCATTGTGCTTTATCTTAGACCTTTGGCTTACTTTTATCTCAAATTTGGCATTGTCTATTTGAAGTTCATGAAGTTCTTTCTCTATTCTAGATGAGACTTTCTTAGCTTGTTCTTGCCGAATCATGCTTATTTTCTTGCATATGTCATTCATTTTAGATTCTAATTTCTTCATTTCACTATTAACTTCTTTTCTTTTTTCATCACTATTTTGGAGGTTATCAAGATCTATACAAAGTTGTTTATAGTGGGCCAAGATTTCCTCTATGGTGTCCCCATATTTGCGTTTTAAGTTGTAAATTAAGTCAAGCCTTTGCTGAATTTCAAAAAGTGCTTCTGGCTCATAGTCAACTGCCTCATTTAAGGTTCGTATCTCAGGAATAATTTCCCATAACTGAACTTCGATATTTTGAAGGTCAGAATAAATTTGGCCAAGATCATCACTAATATCACTAATATTAGAAATGGATTTAATTGCTTCGCCCAAGGCACTAAGGGCTCCCATTTCACTTGTCTCTTCTCCGTTTAGATAATCATAAGCTTCTTGGAGGTTTTCTTTGATTTTTTCAGCATTTCCCAAGATTTTCATTTCTTCCATAAGATTTTTGTCTTCCCCAACCTTAAGAGCTGCTTCTTTTATTTCTTTAATTTGAAACTTTAAAATATCAATCATTTGAATTCTTGTCTTGTCATCTCCCATTAAGTGTTCAAGCTCTTTTTCTAAAAGAACATACTTGTCATATATCATCTCAAGTTCTGATAAATATTTCCCCAAAGCTTTACCACCAAACTTATCAAGCAAATTAATATGTTTGGATGCATTGAGCAAAGATTGGTGTTCATGTTGGCCGTGAACGTCTAGGAGCATACCAGATATTTCAGTTAACATTTTTCTGGTGACTGTTTGTCCGTTTATTTTATAAATGGTCCTGCCTGAGTCATATAATTTTCTAGAAATTAAAATGTGTTCGTCCTCTTGGTCTATCCCAAATTCTTCTAGCTTATTTTTAACCTCTTTGCTATTGTGATCAAAAAGCAGTTCCACAAGAGCAGATTTTTCTCCTCTTCTAATAATAGACTTAGACGTTCTTCCGCCTAAGGCAAAGTTAATAGAATCTATAATCATGGACTTACCTGCACCAGTTTCTCCTGTTAAAATATTTAGATTTTCGTGTAATTCCAGGCTAACTTCATCAATTAAAGCAATATCATTAACGTTAATATGGATTAGCACTTTTTACCTCCTCCATTAGGATTGTAATACTTCTTTGAATCTTTCCATTAGGGTTTCTAAGTCTTCTTCACAACGTGTGGCACAAAATATCGTATCGTCTCCTGCTAGTGTCCCCACAATCTCTTCATAGTGAAAAGCATCAATAGCTGCTGCTACTGCATTTCCCATTCCCGTTAGGGTCCTGATCACCAGTATATTTTGGGCACGGTCCATGGAGATTAAGGCATCTTTAAAGACGCGGATTACTTTACCTGAGACCTGTTGTTGGTGTTGGGTAAGAGACGTGTATTTTTGCCCACCTGTTTTGCTATTAACCTTGGTAAGCTTTAGCTCTCTTATATCTCTTGATATGGTGGCCTGGGTTACCTTAAATCCAGCTAAACTTAGCCTTTCCCCTAGCTCTTCTTGGGTTTCAACTTCGTATTTCTGGATAAGACTTAAAATCGCTGATTGCCTTTGTCCTTTCATCTTGTTGCTCCTTTTTTAATATTCTCTAATCCCTGGTCTTCGCTCGACAATCTTATTTCTCAAAATATCATAAAAGCTATGGTCGGATATCTTTAATAGTTTTGACGTAAAAGTCGATTTTGAAACACGAATCACATCTTTTTCTTTAATGTTGTATACTTTCTTCCCGTCAACGGAGACGCCTACACTGCCCCCCTGAAGCTCTGGTATAACAATATCGATAATATCCCGCTCTGATACAATAATAGATCGGGAATAGATGGTGTGTGGGCATATGGGGGTAATTAACATAATGTTAGCCTGGGGGTCTACAATAGGACCTCCTGCTGATAAACTATAAGCTGTAGAACCTGTTGGCGTGGCTACGATCACCCCATCTGCTGGGTATACATCTGCATACTGACCATTGATATGAATACTATAGTCTAACATCCTAGAATAACTATCTCTTGTAACACTGATATCATTTAAAGCAATAAATGTTTGATCTTGGTTCCCTTCTGAGATAATTTTTATTTTCAACATCATACGGTTTTCTATATAATAATCTTTGCTCACTAATTTTTCAAAAGATGCCAAAGCTGTTTCCTTTTCAATATCCGTCAAAAAGCCTAGTCTCCCTAGATTAACCCCGATTATAGGCACCTCCTCTACTGCTGCCTTTTGAGCAACACCAAGAAGGGTACCATCTCCCCCCAAAACAACAATACAATCACTGGTTTTAAAGAGTTCTTTTTCTAAAATTGCAAGATCTGCTCGTTTTAATTCCTGAGCAATCTCAGGTGTTACGATAATCTCAAAATTATTATCTTCAAACCAGCCAACGACCTTCTTAGTCATAAATAACCCTTGGTCTTTAATCATGTTAGGTATGATTCCTATCCTTCTCATTATCTCACCCACTCTTTATTTTTTTACTCTCTATCCATTTCATGAGATGCTTTAACCACATTTTTTATCATCTCGTCTTGCTCTACTTGATCTAGCCCTGGTATATTGTTTTTTAAATACACCAAATACTCTATATTTCCTTCTGGCCCTTTAATAGGAGAAAAATCAATACCATGGACGCCTATTCCAATAGATCTTGTATAAGTCAAGATACTCTTAATCACTTCTTGGTGGACTTCTGGGTCTCTTACAACGCCTTTTTTTCCAACCTTCTCTTTGCCCGCTTCAAATTGTGGTTTTATTAAAGCGACAATTTCCCCATTTTCTGTTAGAAGTTCTTGTAATGGTCCTATTATTTTCGATAAGGATATAAAAGAAACGTCAATAGATGCAAATGCTATCTGATCATCTATTTGGTCTCTTGTTAAATAGCGCATATTTGTTTTTTCCATACATACCACTCGGGGATCTTGTCTTAATTTCCATGCAAATTGGCCATAGCCTACATCTACAGCATAGACCTTACTAGCATCATTTTGTAGCATACAATCTGTAAATCCGCCTGTTGAAGCTCCCACATCCATGGTTACTTTCTCCTCGAGGCTAATCCTAAATACCGCCATTGCCTTTTCTAACTTGTAGCCACCTCGGCTTACAAATTTCATTTTTTCCCTAATCTCAATAACTGCATCTGGTTTTGTTTGGAAACCCGGTTTATCTTCTTTTTGCCCATTAACATAGACGACTCCTGACATAATGTAGGCTTTTGCTTTTTCCCTAGAGGGGGTTAGTTCTCTTTGAGTAATTAAGACATCTAATCGTTCTTTTTTCGCCATATTTCGCCTCTCTTTAATTCCTTTTATATACTTCAGCCAAAATCATTGCTGCAACTGATTGTTCATCTAAGCCATATTTTTTGTAAATATTATCTACTGACCCATGTTCAATAAATTCATCTGGATAACCTAAATTGTGTATGGCAATGTGATTTAGTGCTTTATTTTTCCTTAGAAGTGTGGCTAGGTTTTCACCAAATCCGCCGCAAATCATATTATCTTCTAGGGTAACAATATCTGTAATATTATACGCAATACTAACTAATCCTTCTAAGTCTATGGGTTTAATAAACCTTGTATTAATGACATATGGCGTCATTCCCTTTTCTTTTAGGCGATTGGCTGCCTGTAAGGCTACTTCAACCATTTTCCCAACAGCAATGATAGCCACTTCTTTCCCCGTTTTTAATAGTTCTGATTTCCCATAAACTATGGGTTCACTATCAACAAGAGCTACTTCTTTCCCTTCACTACCCCTTGGATAGCGTATAGCCACAGGCCCAGGATGTTTTGTGGCAAACTCTAGCATATACTTTAATTCAGCATAGTTCTTAGGTGCCATAATACTTATATTCGGGATATGAGATAAAAATGACAAATCAAAAATCCCTTGGTGTGTTGCCCCATCTTCGCCAACTATACCACCCCTATCAATGGCAAATATAACCGGTAAATTTTGAATACACACGTCATGTATAATCTGATCATATGCCCTTTGTAAAAAAGTCGAATACACCGCAACCACAGGCTTATAGCCCTCTATAGCTAGTCCTGCTGCAAAAGTTACAGCGTGCTGCTCAGCAATCCCTACATCCACAAAACGCTTGGGAAATACTTGGGCAAAATCGCATAAACCTGTTCCTTCTGGCATAGCGGCTGTAATAGCAACAATCTTCTTATCTTTTTTAGCAATTTTCATTAGACTTTGACCAAAGGCACTAGAATAATTACTAGGGGCCTTCTCCGAAACAGATGTTCCCGTTGCCGGTATAAAAGGTGATACCCCATGATATTTTTCGGGGTGTTGTTCCGCAAAGCAATAACCTTTACCTTTGGTCGTTTTAAGGTGTATCAAAATAGGGCCCTTCATTTTTTTAGCCTTTCCAAGCACTTGTATCAGGTCTTCCATATTATGACCATCTATAGGACCAATATAAGTAAATCCTAGTTCTTCAAAAAGCTCTCCTGGTAAAAGAAGAGTTTTAATGCCATCTTTGGTCCGCCTTACAGCTTTCACCATTGTTTGACCAACAACAGGAACCTTACTTAAGATTTTTTCAATGTCTTGTTTGGCCTCTAGATAATTCTTATCTGTCCGAATCTTCATTAAATATTTAGAAAGACCTCCGACATTTTCAGAAATAGACATCTCATTGTCATTTAAGATGACAATGAGATTGGTATTTCCACGTCCTGCGTGATTCAGAGCCTCAAATGCCATCCCCCCAGTCATAGAGCCATCACCTATAACGGCAATAACAGCATTATCCTCTCCCTTTAAATCCCTTGCAGTAGCCATTCCCATAGCTGCTGAAATCGAGGTTGAACTATGACCTGTTCCAAAACCATCATGTTTACTTTCATCTAACTTTGGAAATCCACTCATTCCGTCACTTTGTCGTAAGGTTTTAAACCCATCTTGCCTGCCTGTTAATATTTTATGGACATAGCTTTGATGGCCTACGTCCCATATGATTTTATCTTTCGGTGTATCAAAACAATAATGTAGGGCAAGGGTTAGTTCAACAACTCCTAAGTTAGAAGCTAAATGCCCCCCTGTTTGAGATAGGGCCTCAATTAAAAAACGTCGTATTTCTGATCCTAAAATCGTTAACTCTCCATTTGTTAACCTTTTAACATCTCTTGGCGATAATATAGTTGCTAATAAATTTCCCATGGCAACCTCCTCTTCGTATATTAATAACAATATCGCATAGTTATACTAATGCTTGCAAAAGAAAAGGGGGACTATCCCCCTTAAAAGCATATGACACCAAATACTATGCCTAGTACTACGCCTGCAAACACCTGAAGGGGTGTATGGCCTAAAATTTCCTTTAGTTGTGTCTCAAGTTTTATATCTGGATCTTGTAGCATTTCTACTATGCGGTTAATAACAGCTGCTTGTTGGCCTGATTCCCACCTAACACCTGTTGCATCATACATTACAATAAAACTTAGAACTGCACAGGCAGCAAATAAAGACGAACCAAAGCCCTCTACCTGGCCAATGCTAACCGTAAGAGCCGTTACAAAAGAAGAGTGAGAGCTTGGCATTCCCCCTGCACTGACTAGTTTCGTAAAGTCCCATTTCTTATCTTCAATAAAGGTAATAATTAGTTTTAAGAACTGGGCAGTAGCCCAACTTAAAGTGGATACCATTAATACTTTATTGGTCAAAATTGCTTTTATCACTATTCGTTACATCCTCTCCTAGCTAGTACGTTCTTGATGTCAAAAATAAGGCTATTTGCTTTAGCTTTTCTCCCCGTTCCCCAAGAATTTCTAGTTTTTTTATTCCCTCACTGGTTAGGTTTTCTACCTGCTTTTTAGCTTTTTCAATCCCATGAATTGATACATAAGTTGCCTTGTTTTTTTCAATATCACTATTAATTGGCTTACCAAGGTCTTCCGCTGTAGAGAGTACGTCCAAAAGATCATCTGCAATTTGAAATGCCATTCCAATGTTAAAAGCAAATTTATGAAGCGCCTCTTTTTCTGCCCGTGTTGCGCCAGCTAAAATAGCCCCCATATCCACTGGTGCCACCATTAAAGCTGCTGTTTTGTTTCGGTGGATAAAATCCACTGTGTCTTCATGGACATCTTCATTTTCAGACATAATATCAATCACTTGTCCACCAATCATCCCCCTTGTTCCAGACGCAACACTTAGAACATGCATGGCTTCTATATAAGAGTTCTTTGGATTTTGCAGTGTAGCCGCTAGCATTACCTCAAAGGCACGATTAAGCAAGGCGTCACCTGCCAAAATAGCTGTCCACTCGGCAAATTTTATGTGGTTTGTTTCTATTCCACGCCTAAAATCATCATCGTCCATCGCTGGTAAGTCATCATGAATAAGAGAATACGTATGGATCATTTCTATTGCACATAAAAAAGGGTCAATGTTTTCATCCTTACCGCCAACAGCATCATAAGCAAGCTGCATTAAAATCGGCCGTATTCGTTTGCCCCCTGAAAGTGTGCTATAGCGCATTGCATCATAAATATGAAATAAACGTCCTTCTGTTTTTAAAAGACATTTATCTAATTTTTCATCCATTTCTTTTCTCATTCTCTCAAGTATTTGCTTCATTTCATAGCACCTCTTCCGTCTCATAGGAAGTTTCGACAAACTCCCCATTTCGGCCTTTTTGAATCTGTGTGACTTCCTTTTCTACCCGTTTAAGTTCATCTGAGCAAAAAAGTGATAGGGCCATTCCTTCTTTATAGTATTCAAAAGCTTTATCTAAGGCTAAATCTCCGCCTTCAAGTTGCTCTATTATTTCTTCAAGTTTTTCTAAACTTTTTTCAAAAGTCTGCTTTTTGTTAGCTGCCATTTGTCTCCTGCCCTTTCTTAAGTAAACACTCTTATTTATACTGGCTATTTTGCACTGCTTTCTATTTTGCCATCTTTTAATCTAATCCATAAGGTTTGATCCTTTTTTACATTTTTTACAGATGTAATCACACAATCATTTTCATCTGTGACTAAGGCATATCCTCGCTCTAATGTATTTAAGGGTGATAAGGCATTAAGCTTGGCTATTTTTTGTCCTAAGGCCGATTGTTTGGCATTTAGACTAGTGACTAAAATATCTTCTAATCTACTCGTTAGCAAGTCTACTTCTTGTCCTTTTCTAGCAAAATATTCCCCAGCTTGTGCTAAAACTGGCCTTGTTGTGTACATTTTAAGAATACGAGCTTTCTGTTCTATATTATTGTAAATATCCTTTTCTATACGGGCTGTGTACTGGCCTATACGCCTTTGTAATTCTTGCACATGAGGTGTGGCTAGTTCTGCTGCCGCTGAAGGCGTAGGTGCTCTCAAACTAGCAACAAAATCTGCAATGGTAAAATCCGTTTCATGCCCCACAGCAGAAATAACTGGTATTTTTGACTCAAAAATAGCTCTTGCAACAATTTCTTCATTAAAGGACCATAAGTCCTCTATAGATCCACCCCCACGCCCTACAATTAGGACATCACACTGGCCATGTTCATTCATGCCCTCAATGGCCTCTGTAATCTGAAGGGCTGAGCCTTCTCCCTGAACCTGAACTGGGTAAACAAATAGTTTTACCCCTGGATTTCGTCGTCTGGTTATGGTCAAAATGTCCCTAACTGCTGCACCAGTACCTGATGTAATAACGCCTATGGTTTTTGGGAAATAGGGTATTTGCTTTTTATATTTGGCATCAAATAAACCTTCTTTTTCCAGCTTTCTTTTTAGTTGCTCAAACGCTTCATGAAGTGTCCCTCTTCCAGATACATCCATTTCAGATACATAAATTTGGTATTGACCTGTTTTTACGTACATGGAAACTGATGCCCGAACCACAACCATCATACCTTCTTTAGGCTCATAAGTTAAAGCGCTGTTGCTACCTTTAAACATAACGGCTGATACAGCACCATTTGGGTCTTTTAGTGTAAAATACATGTGTCCAGAGCTAGGGTGTTTAAAGTTTGAAATCTCACCTTTTATATAAACATTTCTAAGGACATAATCGTCTTCTAGCATGTTTTTAACATAACCATTAATATCCGAGACAGAAAACACTTTTTTCTTCATATTACACCTGTATTTCTTTTATTACATTGGCCAATAATCCATTTACAAAGGCTGGCGAATCATCACCACTATATTTTTTAGCAAGTTCAACGGCCTCATTAATGACCACGTTATTAGGAATATCTTCTTCGTAGTACATTTCGTAAACAGCAAGGCGTAAAATTGTAAGGTCTAATTTAGCCATACGATTGGTTTTCCACTTTTTTGAACTCATGGTAATAATTTCATCTATGTCTTCTTGGTGCTTAATCGCCCCATTATATTCTTTTAGGATAAATCCATGGTGTTTTTCCCCTATCTCAAATCGCTCTAAATACTCCATTGCTTGTGAATCATATTCTTCTTGACCAAAAAAATCCTTCTGAAATAATAGTTTCATTACATGCTCTCTAGCTTCCCGTCTTGTCACAGGCGCCCTCCTTTAAATTGAAACAAACTAACCCTTAAATTTAAGGGTTAGTTTACTGAATCAGTCTTCTTGTTTTTATTTTTAGTATTATCTACCACTTTATCAAAATGTATTCCTGTCACATGAATGTTGATTGCAACAGTTTCTAACCCTGTCATCATTTCTATTGAATTTTTAACTTTCTTTTGAACCTCTAGGGTTACCTCTGGAATCTTTTCACCATAGCTAATGATCAGTGTCATATCAAGCATAACCTGGCTGCCATTAAGCTCAACACGAACACCTTTTGGTGTTTTCCTACGTGAAAATGATTGCACAATATCGTTTGTTAGGGTACCACCCATTCCTGCCACACCCTTAACTTCTGTTGCTGCAATCTCAGCTATGATTGCTATAACATCATCGGCTATTTGTACTTGCCCCACATCATCAGTTGATTCCATTGTAATTACATTTTTATCGTCCATCTATATTCCTCCTATATTAATCTTTTATCATCTCAACATATTGTCTCATTATAACATGAGTGGGGGTGGGTTCGCAACGAGAAATGAAATAGGGTTCAACAACTTTGGCCCTAGTTATTTGTTGAACCCTATTTTTTCATCTTCCATGCCATGGGCCACTATGTTATAATTAACCCTTAATATTCTTAAAATCGAAAGGGTCTGAGAGTTATGGATAGGGTAGGTATTAAAGTTTTTACGCCAATTAATGTGATTGGGTTTGTGCTTGTGGTTATGGCGGGATGGATTGATACGATTAGTTTGTTGATTTTTTTGGATAAACGGACTTCTTCTATGACTGGGAGGGCTGCTAAGTTGGGTCTGCTGATTTTTAATGGGGAGAGTGTGGCGGTAGGATTCGTATTGTTGATCATTGTATCGTTTATTCTGGGTGCTTGCATTTCCACCTTGATTACACGAAAAACGGGATTGATTGGTGGGTTATTTTTTACAAGCATGATGCTTATTATAACTATTTTTTCGAGTCTAATTGCAAATATGCATTTTTCTTTTATAACGATTCCTATGGCTATGGGTAGTTTAAATGCTGCATCCAGTTTAACAGCCATTGACCGGACCACTCATTTAACCGGAGCCTCTACGGATATCGGGATTAATTTAGCCAAAGGCAACTGGAACGGTGTAATCTTCTGGTCCCTAAGATGGGTAGGATTTGTCCTTGGAACCCTCATCTCACTAAATGTAATAGATGCCTACAACAATAATATAATAAGCCGCACCTTCTTGCTCCTAATTCCAGCCACGGTTATTATCTTAACAGCTATTATTCAAAAAATCACCGTCAATATTCCCCTCCTAGAGGATACCAATATAGCCAATATAACCAAGCCTGACAAATATGATTTTTCAGACCACAGCTAGAGACAAACAATAGGGCTCCCACAAAGGATGGCCTACCACAAAGCGGGTAATATAAATAGGGTTCAACAATTTTAACACTCGTTATTTGTTGAACCCTATTTATATTACCCGTACCCTTGCCATCCTCAACCTAAATCACTTTAATACTTTGGACAAAATCCGCATTAATCAGTTCTACTGACTTACCATTCCTGGTTTCAACTTTCATCCAATTTTCTTTTATATCTATGTATTTTCCCTTTTATGTTAACACCAAATTGCCCCGTTGATATTATGACCACTATTATAACCACTATCCATATTGACGAATCCACTTCACCACCACCTCATTTGTGTTTATAACCGATCAAATAATAAAGACTTAATCACCGTAAAATATTCCCTAACATATGATTTGAAAATAATTTTAGCCGGGGTTTGAGCTGGTAAGCCATAAGCTACCATTCCTAATCTTTTAGCAATTATCTTTGCTCTAAACACATGGAAATCATTACTCGCAATCAGAACCTTCGGACCCTTCTGAGAGTTTACTTTCTTTATTTTTTCTAGACTAAAACTTAAGTTTTGGAAGGTATTGCTAGATCTATCTTATAAAATGATCCTGTCTTTTTCAATCCCACACTGAAGCAAATATTCACTCATAGCATAGGCTTCCGAAAACTTTTCATTGGGACCTTGTCCGCCAGAAACAATGACTTTCATCTTTTTGTTTTCCTCTAAATATTCCAAGGATACTTTCAGTCTTTCTTCCAAAGCGGGAGAAATCTTGTCCCAGTATAATCCTGCTCCTAAAATAATAAGATAATCTACCTCTTGTTCCGTTTCAGTTTTGTTGCCTATGATAATGATTAGACCTTCTATTATGATCACCGTGGCTAAGACTATAGAGCACAAAACGATTATGCCTGTGAGAACCTTTTTCTTCATGAGTGCCCCCTTTATTTCTATTATACCTTAAAGGGAGCTGTGGGCAATAGGGAATTCTTCGGGGTTAGTTGTGGCCGACCGCACAGTGGGGGATATACATAAGTTCAACAAGTTTAACGTTAGTTATTTGTTGAACCTATGTATATCCCCCTCCTACGCGTCTTAACCCACTCTCTAACTCTTTAGCGGACTAATCTTAATCTGACTTGTGGCGTAGCCAGTTTTTCGTCTTACAATATCTTCAATCTGGGCAATATCAGCTTCTTCAATTTTTTCCCTATTAATGACCACATCCACATCATCATCACTAATACGAACAAATACCTCTTTAAACCCTTTTGCTTTTAGAAGTGACTCAATTGCACTTTCTTTTTCAATACGCTCTTGGAGGGTTATAAGATTCGTTGCTGCCCCTGATTTTGAATCCTTGTCTAAGGTGTCACTACTAATACACTCCGCTAACATTTCAATTTGCTCGGAGCGTTTTTGCTCCCTGTCCATTTTTGCCTCTACGAAATAGTTAACATCATAAGATTTGTTGACAAGAACCACTTCTTCACTAACAACATTATCACCAATATTTTCTGCGATTTTGTCTGTAATTTTCTTATTTTCTGCCATCATCTTATCTTTTAAAGACATCGGGGCCCACTCAGGCACATGATTATCAGGTGTTACACCAGTAGATTCTTCTAAAGTATCCGCTTCTGCTATATTTTCTGAATCAACTTGTGCTGTTAATCCATCTTCCATACCTACTTCAAAGTCCGGCGCTAGTGTATCAATATCTGCCAATTCATAACTTGTAAAAAAATCATCAGAGCTTACATCTAACCCTTCCCTTCCTGCTGCGGTTTCAGTTATTTTTTGCCCCCCATCATCAAACGTTGGTTGAACTGCATTTTTATTGTCCGTAAAATTCAAATACGCTGCAATAGATACCATAAAAACAAGTGCTGTTATAATAATTTGATTTCTTTTAAATACAAACATATTTAATTCCCCCTTATTATTTTTTTAGCGTTTGCAATTGATGAACCGTTACTCTGTGTACCGGGACCCCAAGTAATGTCTGAGCTGACTGGATGATTGCCTGTTTTACCACACTATTTCCTGCGCCTTGAGCAATGATGAGAACCCCTTGTATTTCAGGTTGTTTTTCCTTAATGACAACAGGCTCGTTGCCAGCAGTAAGGTTACTGCTTTTCATCACTACCTTTGTTTGATCATCATAATTATTAACTTCCCTAATGCCGCCCTCTGTGTCTTCTTCTAAGGTAGACGAGCTATGACTTGTCATATCTTGTGCCAAAACAACTTCCTTTCCATATGTAGTCGTAATCATTACTTCAACGTCACCAACTCCTTGCATTTTTTTTAAAATAGTTTGAAGTCTTCTTTCCATTTCCACTTCATAAGACTCTATCTCCTTGCTTTGTGCTGCGTCACTGGTTAATATGCTCACGGCTTTAGCTTCTAACCCTTTACTTTCGCCCCCTTGATCTGGACTTCTAAACTGACTACTTACAATTAAAAGCATGACCCCAACTACTAGTAACCCTATTATTTTATAGATTGTTTTTTTATCCCTTTTGTCTTCTGGCAATAGCTTACCTAGTATTTCCAAATCATCACCTCTCTAGTAATTCTTTTGTACTATAATATTTATATTAACGTGGGACAAATTATAGAAGTCAATTAAGCATTTTTTTATTTTTTCTTGAATCCGCCCCTCTATTTGGTCTCCACTATAACTCTGGATTTCTTTAGTCCCTACTCTAATTTTGGGAACCTTAATCTTCTTATTATTTACTTCTTCTTCTAATTGAGCAACGACCATATTAATACCTTTTATCTTACCAAATTCATTAGAATCTACGGTCTCATCTAAGGTAATATCCAGTTCCACCACCTCAATTTCATTTCCCTTTTCAATAATATCTATCATTTGTGGGTTTAGTTTTTCTTTATAATACTCTAAGATTATATCTTTTTGAGCATCTAAATATTGGCCACTTTGCACTTGCATTGAACTACTTTCAATATCAAGTTCATACCGTTTCAAAATATCCGTGTAGTCTGGTTTGTTTTTAAAAACAAGTGTATTGATAGGGCCCAAAATAGTTATAATAACAATAAGCCCAAGAACCATTTTAATATATTTTTGAAACTTCCCGCTAGGCATAATCAAATTAATAACGCTTGTAAATATAATAATCATTGCAATACTTTGGGTATATTGTGATATAAGACCTACCATAACTCCTCCTATCTCATCATTGCGGTGATATTACTAGCCCCCACTAGAATGAGCATATTTAATATAAATAACACCATAACTGTGGTTAAGGTGCCAAGAAGGTATCCCGTTGCCCGTCCCATTCCTGACATAGACTTTGCAATGCGTTTGTTTGAGATTGGCTCTATGATAGCCGCTGTTATCTGGTAAACAACCATACACAAGAATACTTTAATTAATGGCACAACACAGATTAGTAAAAGGACGATAATAATACCAACAGTATAAGAGTTTTTTACAATAACCCCACAATTCATAACCAAATCCACCGTCCCGCTCAAAGCTTCCCCTACAACAGGTATAAAGGCTGAAGTCATACTCTTAGCCGCTTTATTAAGGGTGCCGTCTATAAAGGGAGCGGTTAAGCCGTGAATACCCATTATTCCAACAAAAAGTGTAACAATTCCTCGTAATATCCACTTAATCACAGAATAAGCTAATTCTACAAGGGCATCTATTTTAAAGTCTTCACTTAGGTTACTAATAATTTGTAGGACAGATACAAAAAAAACCAAGGGCAAGACTGTATTCTTAATAATAGCTGTCCCAATTTGGATAGAAGAAATTACAACAGGTTGAAAGATACTGCCGCTTGCCATATTACCTGTCGATATTAATAAGGTAACCATAACTGGAACTGATGCTTGCATGGTCATGGCCATCTGTTCAATGGTTTTATGAGCAATATTCATAGCGATCATAAAGGATTCTGTTAGGGCTAAAATTAGAACAATGTAACAAACATAAAAAGCTACCTCTGATGTTGACTTACTTTGAAAGGATGACCCTAAAGTAGAAAGTACCGTAGAGAAAATCCCTAGAATTATCAATCTTCCCATTAGGCTTAGATAGACATCAATTTCCCCAAAGGTTAAGTTCATGACTCCTCTTAAAATTTTCATGGGCCTTATATTTTGTTTGCCTGTAACAGCATCTACCATAGAAGTCTTAATGTTAAATTCTTGTAAGTAGGGATTATCTTCCTCAGACTTAACCTTGTCTATTGCTTTTTCAGGTTCTGATAAGTCTAAAATATTTATTTGCTTATTTAAAATAGAATCTATGGATTCATCAGCAAATATTGGGGTCCATACTATTAATAAACTAATTATGGCCATAAAGATTACTTTTCTCATTTGTCACCTCACTTCTTATGCAAGCATCGTTGTAATTAAATCCATTAAGGCTAGTATAATTGGCGCTGATGTTGCTAGAATCATAACTTTACCTGCAAATTCTATTTTAGAGGCTATGGCCCCCTCTCCCGCATCTTTACACAAACCCGCACCAAACTCTGAAATATAAGAAATCCCTATAATCTTAAAAACAATATTCATATAAGGCGCGTCAACCTTTGCTCTTTCCCCCAAGTGACTTGCTGTATCAAAGATACCTGCTAGCTGTGAAATAATAAAAAACATTATAATTAAAGATGTGGCAAACCTTATATAAAAACGCCATGTAGCATCTTGTTGCCCCACTGTTAGTGATAATATTGTAGCCATAATACCAATACTAATGATCTGAATAATCCCCATTTTATCACCCCTAAAACACAAATAATGTTTGGATTGCTTCAAAAAAACGGCTGATATACTGGACTAGCCACAAAAAAACTAGGATTGTCCCAGCTAAGCTTACAAAAAACGCTTCTTCATCTCGGCCACATTTTTTTAAAATAATATTTAGTATCGAAACCATAAATCCCATTCCAGCGATTTTAAATATAATCATTGTATCCATCTTTTTCCTCCCTTAGAAGCTTTTCTCAAAATAGTAAGATACATAACAAGCAGCCTCCTAAGGCCCCCAGGCTTCTATAGAGCCGTCCATTTTTTTCTTGCTGCTTTTCCAATTTTTTAATTTGCTGCCCTAGATAATCCAAGATTATCTCTATATTTTTCTTTTGCATTTCTTTGTCTAAGTAGCCTAGGGCTTGGCCGAAAGCTAGGAGATTCTCTACGTCCTCATCCTCTAAATAAACATAAGAACCCTGATTTTTAACTGCCTCTTCCCAAAGAAGGGAGATACTTTCTCCGGTTTTATTTTCTATCAGGCTTAGAAGCTTTTCAAAGATACAATTAATTCTTGTGTGGTTTTTTGCTATTATTTCCCTAATAGCTACTGGCAAAGGTGTAACCGAATAGTTAACTTCTGCCTTAAGCATATAAAACGCTCTCTCTAGGCCCCCTAGATCCTGTATACGGAGTATTTTAAGCCTGTCTATATACCAACCTAAGATGGTAGCACTAATCAAAATACAGGCCATTCCTATGGTCTTAATAAACATTTTTACCTCCTAAGAAACAACTTTGCAATCCCCCCGTGTCTTACCATCTAATATAGTCTCTATAGTCCCCGGACCTTTTCGAGATGAAATACATATAATCCGTTGGAAAAAGTTTTTTTCAATCATTTCTTTTAAGATTGGCTTTTGCATAAGATCCGTTAGGTTAGTACCATGAACCGTACAAATTATTTTTACGCCTGCATTTAATACTTCTTCAATAGCAAATAAATCTTCTTTTTTTCCAATTTCATCAACAACTATAACAGCTGGCGACATAGAACGAAGAAGCATAAGCATACCGTCTACCTTGGTACAGCCATCTAATACATCAGTCCTTGGCCCTATCTCATTTTGTGGCACACCTCTGTAACACCCAGCTATTTCAGAACGTTCATCAACCACCCCCACGGTTATGCCTTTTTGAAGACCCGACCCTTTACTAATCTGGCGAATAAGGTCTCTAAGAATAGTTGTTTTTCCGCACCTTGGCGGGGAAACAAGCAGGGTATGATAAATTGTATTGGGCGACTGATATACATAGGGAAGAATTTTATCTGCAGCCCCAATAATTTCATGAGCAACTCTAATATTCATAGCCCCTACATAGCGAATTGATTTGATTTTATTATTTTCAATTATCATTTTTCCTACAATCCCTACTCGGTGGCCACCCTCTAATGTAATATAACCTTGTCTTAATTCTTCTTCAAAGGCATATAATGAATATTGACTCATAATTTCGAGAGTGTTTTTAATATCTTCTGATCTTGCCCTAACACCTTCTTTAATATCTTCTGTATATGTTCCGTCTATTTTAATAAAAACCTCTTCATTATCTTTCATAATAATTAATGGCTGATCTATGCGAATCCTTATTTCATAAATCCTATTAAATTCCTCTTTGCTAAGTTTATTAAAGATGGTCTTAAGACGGATTCCCAAAGCACTGATAATTGTTTCTTTTATACCCATAGCATTCCTCCTCCAAAAGTTTCTTACTCTTATATGTATGAGGGCTTGTCCTATTTTAGAACAAAAAAAAGCTAGGACTAATATAAATTAGTCCTAGCTTTTTATGAATTACTCTGGTTTAAAGCACTTAAGCTCTTCCTAAATAATCTCCCGTACTTGTTTCAACTTTAATGATTTCCCCTTGGTCAATGAATAAAGGAACCATAACTTTAGCACCTGTTTCAACAATTGCAGGTTTTGTACCACCTGATGATGTATCACCTTTAAAACCAGGCTCTGTTTCAGTAACTTCAAGCTCCACACTAAGTGGTGGCTCAATACCAAATACCTTTCCTTTGTGGGATAATACTTTTACAATTTGATTTTCTTTGATAAACTTTAGTTCGTCCTCCACACTATCTGCATCAACTGCAACTTGCTCATATGTTTCTGCATCCATAAAGTGATACATATCTCCATCACCATATAAGTACTCCATATCTTTACGATCTATGTGAGCCCTTGGCATTTTTTCACTTGGTCGGAATGTTTTCTCAATTGCACCACCTGAAATAACGTTTTTTAGTTTACAGCGAACAAATGCCGCACCTTTACCCGGTTTAACATGTTGGAATTCTAGAATTTGAAAAATATGTCCATCATATTCGATTGTAACCCCGTTTTTAAAGTCTCCTGCTGAAATCATGTCTATACCTCCTATTATAAGATTGTCCTTTATAGTTTAAACTATATTACTGGTTTTTTCAATATTTAAATACAAACTATTATTTGTTTAGTTAATAATGATTAATTCCTTTGGCGAATAGGTTAAA
>CAZLPH010000001.1:41518-63192 GCA_964561345.1 uncultured Candidatus Epulonipiscium sp. | reverse complement strand
TCCCCAGTTTGCATATTTATATACCCCCATTTATCTAATATCTATACATTAGCATATATACCAGAAAATTACAATATATAAAATCACATTAAATGTAATTATTAGCAATCGTGCCCTGTTGTGCCCTTAACTTGCTCTAAGCACTCAAGGTAACTCTTAATCTTACTTATTTCATAAGGGTTAGAGGTTGTAATTAGTTTGATCTTCTCAGTAGAAAAATTCTTAAGCTGCATAACGTAAGAATCATTTGCTATTTCTGTATGAATACATCTGAAACCTTCTTTATAATCATTTTTTAGATTTTCTAATGCTATATATGTCATTTTATAATTCACCACCTTGTTATTAGTATTTCCTATGTGAGACTTTTTATACATAAGCAGAAATTAAAAATCAAATTGCAACTTTTTCATTTCTTCTTGTTTTTGACGCGACTCTATTTCATGTGTATATATTGATAATGTAATTCCAGGGTTGCTATGAGATACGATACTTGCTAGGGTAGCAATATTCATTCCAGACGCTATAGAGTAGGAGGCAAAGGTATGCCTAAATAAGTGGGCATGAATATTTCGTCCAAGCACTTTGGATAATGCCATCATTAAGTCATAAAGTGTCCGTGTTGATAAATGAGCCCTGGTATTTCTTCTACTTGGAAATAGGTAACGGCTATCTTCTAATATAAAGCCAAGTTCATTTAAGTAGATTTCATCTTTTTTGTACTGCTCAAAGGCTTTATTAAGTTTGCTATGAATGGGAACTTTATTATATTTATTCCCTTTGGCCAATATTTCTATGGTGTTATCCTTGGCTGAGATAGCTTCCTTGGTAATAGAAACAGCCTCATTTGCCCTACAACCAGTATAAAGCAAAATATAAATCATAAGTCTATTACGGCATGCAATATAAAGCAGTTCAGATTTTCTAGCTATAACTGCTTCTTTAGTTGCCTTAACCTCATGGTCCAAGTAAGACATAATTACCTGTATCTCATCTGATGTTAAAATATCCTTAGGTTTATTGGTGCGCTTAGTGCGCATAGGGTCAATTAAAATAGAATGATCTTGAGCAGATAAACGTTTCTCATAACAAAACTTTAGAAACCTTTGCACAACAACCCGCTTACGTTTCAATGTAGCATGGGCTAAATTTTTACCATGCAGGCATACAAAGAAATCGTTTACCATAGGATAAGTTAAAGATTCTAGGATTGTATCATCACCCACCACCTCAATAAATTGTTTGAGATCTACTTGATAACTGGCAATTGTATGTGGGGAAAGTCCGATGTCATGTAAACTTTGTATAAACATACAGGACGCTTCGTATAGGTTCATGGTATTATACTTCCTCTCTACCGTCATAGTATAGCACTTTATAAGCCATAACAAAAGACTATAGGATACTTTAAAGTATCTCTGTAGTCTTTGTTTATTTAAGCCGAATTTTTATGTTGACTATGTACAGATTTATTAATAATATAGCTGTTTATTTTCTATTAAAGCTAGATTTCTTAAGGATTCATTTTTTTATAAAACAATATTTGTTAATTATTATAACTTAAAAATATCTTTTCCCTGTCTTTTGAAGTTGATTTTCTCAATCAGATGTCTTATTTCTATTTCTTTCTATATCTTCCTGCTTATCCTTTGTATTAAATAGTAATTCTTTTAGCTTATTATTATATTCTTCTTGTATAGTGGCTGTTTTCTCACTTAATGTTTCAATGGCTTTTTGGTGGTCTAATTGAATTTCTAGCAAAGCAGTTTGCCTCTCTAAATGGTGCTGCTCTTTTAAGCGAGATATATTATTATTGTAATCTTCTTTACTTTTAACTAATTTTTCACCTAATTTCTCAACCTCTCTTTTAGAAAACCATAATTCAGATGCCAGACGGTCATTGTTTTCTTGTAGCTTGCTGTTACGAGATACCAGGTCATCATTCTCTATCTTAAAATGCTTTAAGTCTTCAACTTCTTTTGTTAATTTTTCAATATTATTTTTATATTGCTTATTAAGCTCTTTGTAATTCTCATTATACCCATTAACCTCATCTATTTTTGCGGTCAATTCTTGCTTACTATTTTTGGCATCCTTAAGTTCCTCTTGAATTTTTTCTACTTCCTCCTTAAGGGTCTTGATCTTAGTGTTATACTTGCCTATCTCTTCTTGGTAGGACTCTTTTGCCTCTGCCACACTTTTGCTAGTCTCTTCTTTTTCTTTTTGCCCAGTGGCTATTATGTTTTGGAAGCGTGTGCCAAGATAGAGATAAATTTCATTAATACGATGGGTTAATAACTCAAGCTCCTTTATTTCTTGGGCCATCTCTGGTATTTCTTCCTTGCTTTTACCCAGCATATAGCTATCTACTAACTGCTGCATAAACTCCCTGCCAACAAGGCCACTGTCCTTCATCATGTCATTGATCTCATCCCTTAAATCCTCTGGTACCTTAACACCGAACGTAACATCCTTCATAATAATCCTCCAATATCCCTATTTTATTGTTATAATAATGCGCACTTTGGTTAACTAAGTTAACTTATTATACACCGATACACCTATTGTGTCAACAGTGGTTAACCTGGTTAACCACTGTATTTAAATTAAATATTATGCTTTAACAAAATAGACATTTGTCATATATATCCATCCCACCAAACATAACTATATATTATGTTTGGTGGGATGGCTCGACAAAAACCCTCCTAAAGCCCGTATAATAAGGCTTTAGGAGGGTTTTGTCATTACCTGAAGTTGCTCTTATATATGTGGTAAAAACATCTGTTAGAAATCAAATTAGGCTTAAAATAGCTTGTAAATCTGTGAGGATAGATTTTAGGACGGAATATACCTGCTTTGGTTAATCTAGGTTAGTTATAGTCTAGCCAAGAAGACCAACTTCCACCCCAGCCATCAGGAATGTCCCGATGCCCTTATAATCATTGTCAGCCATTGGTTCAGATGTATAGTATTTAAAGGTACCGTCTTTATGGATCATCCCGCCTAAACCAGCGGACTTACACGTCCCAACCAAGGCCGTACTTCCGTTACTACTCGTCCTGATAAATTGACTCTCTAGTCCATTATAAGCTTTCAATACATGATCTTTATACGTAGGCTCTAAGTATCCTAACCTAGTTCCTTTTGCCATGCTATAGGTAAACATACAAGACGCTGAAGCTTCTAGGTAGTTTCCTTCCAGATGTCCCTTATCAAGAACCTGGTACCAGACGCCAGTTTTTTCATCTTGAACACCAACAACTCCGGCCATAAGCTTGGTGAAAATATCTGTCAGCTCTTCTCTGTGTCTGTGGTTTTCTGGCAACATTTCCAATGTTTCAGCTAGAGCCACAGCGTACCAGCCAAGACCTCTTCCCCAAAAACTTGATGATAAGCCTGTAATAGGGTTAGCCCAAACTTCTGCTTTCGTATGGTTGTAGCCTTGAACTAATAAGCCAGTGATTGGGTCTTGGTTTAGTTTTGCCATTGTTATTAATTGTTCTACCACATCATCTTGGATTTCATCGTCTCCAAACTCACTAGCAAACTCTATGAGATAAACAAAGCCCATATAACAGCTATCAATAAAGTTGATTTCTTCTTGGGCTTTAGAATGAAGGAAAACACCGGTAGAGCTTTTTGGCTGGCTATTAAATTGGTCTCTTAATGTATAAGCCGCCTTTTTGTACTTCTCATTACCTGTTTGTTTGTATAGGTCAAACAATAAGCGTCCTGAGTTAATATTATCAACTTCATAGCTTTCTTTTTCATATCCTCTAATGCTTCCATCTTGGTTAATGTTAGGGGAAATACTGTTCTCAATATATCTTTTGTATTTCTCATCACCTGTTTGTTTCCAAACCCCTTCTATTCCTTTTAAGATTACACCATATTCATGGTTCCATTGGTCTGATAAAGTAGGATACATTTCTAATGCAGAATCTGCCAGTTGTATATACATTGGTAAAGTTTTAGTATTAGTCATTTAAAGCCTCTTTCATATGTTGTTTATAGTATTTATTTCCCAGGGAATAATACCCATTTTAATGATTATTTCCCTTTTTTCTGGTTTTCGATTTTCTCAGCTATTTCACTAAGATAAACCCACCTGTCCATTACGTCTTCTAATTGATCTTCTAGGGCTTCCTTTTCTTTCATTAAATCTTGTAGCAAGACAAAGTCACTCCCTGCACTTCCTATTTTTGGCTCTAATTCTGAAATTTTGTCTTCTAGTTCTTCTATTAGATCATCAATTGTATCGTATTCCCTTTGCTCATTATAAGTAAAACGCACAAGGGCTTTCTTTGTTCTAGTAGTATCTTTATTAGCTGAAATATTAGAAGGTTTTTCTTGCATAGCTAAAGCTTCTTCATCTTGAACTTGGTCATAATAGTCTGTGTAGTTTCCGAAGTATTCTTTCACCTGACCATTTCCTGTTGTTAGAAGAATTTTACTAGCAATTTTATCTAAAAAGTATCGGTCATGAGATACGGTAATAACAGGGCCACCGAAAGTAGCAATATATTCTTCTAATATGGTCAATGTCTCAATGTCTAAGTCGTTAGTTGGCTCATCAAGCAAAAGTACATTTGGAGATGCCATTAAGATTTTGAGTAGGTATAATCTTTTGCGTTCTCCCCCCGAGAGTTTTCCTATGATGGAATACTGAACATTAGAGGGAAATAAAAAACGTTCTAACATCTGGGAAGCTGTTGCTTGGGAACCATCTGTCATATATATAATTTCAGCTGTCTCTTTAATATAATCTATGACCCTAAGACTTGTATCCATATCAATATTTTCTTGGGTAAAGTAGCCTATCTTAATGGTCTCACCAACATCTACCATACCTGTATCCGGCTCCAGCTTGCCACTAATCATGTTAAGAAGCGTGGTCTTACCACTACCGTTTTTCCCAACGATTCCAATACGGTCTTCCCTTTGGAGTATATAGGAGTAATTTTCAATAAGATTAAGGTCTCCATATGATTTGGAGATGCCTTCTAAATTTATTATCTTTCTGCCAATACGTCTACCGCCTATGGCAATATCGACGACATTTTTGCTTGTATCTATTTTAGCATTCGCCAAATCCTCAAAACGTCCTATACGAGCTTTTTGTTTTGTTCCTCTTGCCCTTGGCATGGTACGCATCCACTCTAGTTCTTGTTTAAACATGCGCTGCCTTTTATGTTCTAGATTTTGCATAAGTTCTTCCCGCTCACTTTTTTGTGTTAGAAACTCAGTATAGTTCCCATCATAGGAATAGAGACGCCCCTTATCTAGTTCTATAATACGGCTTGCAATACGATCTAGAAAGTAACGATCATGGGTAATCATAAGGGTTGCACCCTTGCGTTTTTGTAAATACTCTTCTAAATACCCAATCATGGTATCATCTAAATGGTTAGTAGGCTCATCAAGTATTAAAAGATCTGATGGGTGAATCAGTGCTGCCGCAAGAAAGACCCTTCTTTTTTGCCCACCAGATAACACTTTCATAGGCCGGCTATAATCAGTAATACCTAATTTTGATAAAATCGCCTTTGCATCACTTTCTAAATTCCAAATATCTTCTTCGTCCATTCTACTAGTAGTGGCAATTAACCGTTCTTGAACTTTAACATCTTCAGGATTTACTTTAAGGGCTTCAAGTATGGATTCATACTCTCTTAGTAAGACCATATGGGGATGATTTCCTGCAAATATATGCTCGAGTATGCTTAGGTGTTCGTCAAACTCCATGGTCTGAGGTAAATATTGAAGTTCCATATTACGCATAGTGGTTATGCTACCTGTTGGGGATACTTCAAGTCCTGCTATAATTTTTAGCAAAGTAGATTTCCCTGTTCCATTAATGCCAACTAGGGCGATTTTTTGATTTTCTAATACGGTCAAATTTATATCTTCAAATAATGTTTTGTCAGAATAACTTTTGGATATATTTTCAATTGTTAAGATATTCATTGCTTTCCCTTTCTCTTAATGGCATTTGCACACAGCTTAGCTGTCGATAAAGCCGCTTGTATATTGTAGCCACCTGTATCTCCGTCAATATCTAAAACTTCCCCTATAAAATATAAGTTTTTGCTTAGCCTTGACTCCATCGTTGTTGGGTTTACTTGCTTCATATTAACACCTCCAGTTGTGACCATGGCAATATGATAGCCGCCCATTTTGGAAATCTTTAGTGGAAACTCTGTAAGGGATTCAACAATAAGACCTCGCACTTCCTTACTAATTTGGGCACACTGAATTTCTTCTGGGATTTTAACATGGGCTAATATAGCGTCTAAAAGACTTTTAGGTATGTTTTGTTTTCTTAAAATAGTTTTAATCATATCTTTACCATTATTGTCTATCTCAGCTAAGAGTGCCTTATTAAAACTTTTAGTATTGCTTGTTTTAATAAAGTTAAAGCATAGCACATCATCCGCTTCCATCCACCTAGAATTATTTAAGATTCCAGGCCCTGATAAACCTTTATGGGTAAAGAGAATATCTCCCTTGCAATCCTTTATTTTTTTACTGTTTCGCCAGATTGCAAAGGGTAAGTCTTTGAGAGACACACCTGCTAATTTTTCAAAAGGATAGGCCCCTATTTCTACAGGTGTTAAAGCCGGTAATGGTTTCGCAATGGGGTGACCTAAAGCCAAGGCTATCCTATAGCCATCTCCTGTTGATCCTGTCTTGGGGTAAGACATACCACCAGTGGCCACAACAATAAATCCCGCCCTATAAGTCCCCCCACTCGTTTTTACCACATATCGCTTCTGATCCATAATAACCTCATGAGCCCTTTCATCATAAAGGATATCAACCTTATAATTCTGGCACTCATCTAATAATAAATCTAACACATTTCTAGCATTTCGGGTTTTAGGAAATATCTTGCCATTTTCCTGAGACACCATCTCTAATCCTCTTTCTTCAAAAAAACGAATGGTGTCTTTATTTGTAAAGTTTTGCAATGCCTTTTTTATATATTTATACTGGTCACCATAGTGATTTGCATAGTCTGCCATATCACCATCATGGGTAATATTACATTGTCCTGATCCAGACAGAAGTAACTTTTTACCAGCTGTCTTGTTTTTTTCCAGGACCAATGTTTTTTTATTTTGAGCTCCAAGGGCTATTGCTGCAAACAAACCCGCCGGTCCTCCACCTATTATGATAACATCATATTCTGTCAATTCTATCACCTCATATTACTATCATTCTACCTTGTCATTATAACATAATTTATCTAGAACTTTTTGAAAGGCTGTTGAAATAGCATAATTACCAATCTCATCCTTTTCTATCCACCTAACATGCTTCCCCTCATAAATCTCTTCTGTTTCTTTGAATGAATTTACCTCCTTTAAAGTTACATCTATTTCATAAACGAGCATTTTCCATGTTTTATGGGTAAATATATGGGTCACTTCTCCTAGTTTGTTCGTTTCCCCTATGTTTAAATTATAGCCTTGGTCTACTGCCTTAAGAAGGTTCTTCTTTGCGTCAGTTTGATTATGCCCTTCTACTATTGGCAAGCCCCATAGACCCGATAATAGGCCTTTATCATTTTTTATGAATAATATCTTATCCTGATAATTCAAAATACCGACCCCCATATGGCTAACCTTATTTTTGGCTTTCTTGCTTTTTATGGGTAAATCATCTTGCAGGCCTAATTCATATGCTTGGCATTGAGCGCGGACAGGGCACTCTTTGCATCTTGGATTTGTAGGCGTACAAACCAAGGCCCCTAGCTCCATAATAGCTTGGTTAAAATGCCTAACATCATCTGGTAAAATACTTTGGACTTTTTCTTCAAAGATTTTCTTTGTCTTTGGAATGGCAATATCATCTGAGATATTATAGAGCCTTGCTATTACCCGCATGACATTACCATCAACTGCAGGGTGCTTTAAATTGTAAGCAATGCTAAGTACGGCTCCTGCCGTATAGGGACCAACGCCTGGCAGTTTTAGGGCCTCTTTATAATCAGTTGGAAACTTCCCACCATGACTCTCTACAATCTCTTTGGCACACCTAAGTAGGTTTCTAGCCCTAGAGTAATAGCCAAGACCAGCCCATAACTTGTAGACGTCATCTTCGCTTGCTTGGGCCAGATCAAAGACTGACGGGAAGGCTTCCATAAATCTATTGTAGTAAGGAATCATGGTAATAATTTGGGTTTGTTGTAACATAACTTCAGAGACCCAAATTCTATAGGCGTCACTACTCTCTCTAAATGGTAATATCCTGTGATTCACACCATACCATTGTAATAGTTTTTGCTGTATACGTTTTGTCTTCATTTAAATCCCCTTTCACCTTATTATATCAAGCATTAACATTCTAAACGACTTTAGATGTCAGTATTTCTAAAAACCTTGTTGAAGCCGGGGATAGTGATACACTCTTTAAGAAGCAATAGCCAATACTACGCTTTGGAATTTCATCTGCTAACTGAATTCTATATAATTGACCGTTTTGCAAATATTCTTGGGAAAACTCTTGCGTAACACAGGCTATTCCTAGATTTATTTTTGCAAATTCTAATAATAAGTCGTGAGATCCAAGCTCAATTTCAGGGCTTATTTTAAGGCCTTTTGACAGCATATGTTTTTCGACATACTGCCTTGAATTAGAAGTCTTCTCAAGTAATATGAGAGGCAGCTTTACAAGTTCCTTAAGACTTATTAACTCAGGAACCCTAGCCTTATATTGTTTCCCGCATACAAAGATATCATGAACGTCTAGACACGTCTCTACCACTAATGCCGGGTCTTTTAAGGGCAAGTTACAAATGGCAATGTCTATCTTACCTGATTTTAAAAGCACCGTAAGTTCCGGGGTTGTTCGGTTAATTATCCTAAGTTTAATATTAGGATACGTGGTATGAAACTTTTCTAAATAAGAGAGCAAGAAATAACGTGAAATAGTATCTCCTACACCTATTTTTAGGTCTCCCATCATTAGGTTTTTAGAATCCCTGATCTTTTTTTCACCAGCATCTATAAGATTAATGGCAGAGCTTATGTATTCATACAATAACTGCCCTTCATTTGTGACCAGGACCCCTCGTGACGTCCTTGTAAATAGGCGTATGCCTAACTTAGCTTCTAGCTGCATTATTGCTTGACTCACCGCTGGTTGAGTCATATAAAGAGCTTTGGCGGCCCTAGAAAAATTCTCATGTTCCACGACTTCTGTAAAAATTTTGTATAAGCCTAATCGGTTTACCATATAAGTCCTCCTTATACCTGTTATCTTATCTCGTTATTTTACTTATACCATAAAACTAGTGTATAGTATAGGTAAAGTACAAATGTTTTATACTATAACCAGGTATTAATATAAAAGCTAGAAAGAAAAAGGAGAGGTTTTCATGGGAAGAACAGTAGGAACTATTTCAAGAGGTATTCGCACCCCTATTTTTAAAGAGGGAGATCATGTTCCCAATATGGTTTTTGAAAGCATTTTAAAGGCCGCTAAGTCAGAAGGCTTTGAAATACAAGATAAGGACATTGTTAGTATCACGGAATCCGTTGTTGCAAGAGCTCAAGGAAATTACGCAGATATTAGTGCTGTTTCTAAAGACATTGCCGCCAAATTTGGAGATGACACCATTGGTGTGGTATTTCCAATTTTAAGCCGTAACCGTTTTTCTCTTTGCCTTAAAGGGATTGCTGAAGGGGCCAAAAAGATTGTTCTTATGCTTAGCTATCCTGGAGATGAGGTTGGAAACCATCTGATTGATCTTGACATGCTAGATGAGCAAAATGTAAACCCTTGGACAGATACCCTTACTGAAGCAGATTTTCGAAAACATTTTGGATACCCAAAACATGCTTTTACAGGAATGGACTATATTGCTTATTACAAATCCATTATGGAAGAAGCGGGAATCCAGTGTGAGATCATTCTTTCCAATAATCCAAGGACTATTTTAGACTATACAAAATCAGTACTTGTTTGCGACATTCACACCAGAGCCAGAACTAAACGAATTCTAAATGAAAATGGGGCCACTAAGGTTATTGGCCTTGATGAGATCTTAACAGAGTCAATAGATGGTAGCGGATATAATGAAGATTATGGCCTTTTAGGGTCAAATCTTGCAACAGATCATAGCCTAAAGCTCTTCCCAAGAGATTGCCAACCTATCGTTGATGAGATCCAAGCTATTTTTAAAGAAAAAACTGGCATAAAAGTAGAAGTTATGGTTTATGGCGATGGGGCTTTTAAGGATCCTATCGGTAAGATTTGGGAGCTAGCTGACCCCGTTGTTTCACCTGGTTTTACAAAAGGGCTCCAAGGAAAACCAAATGAAATTAAACTTAAATATCTTGCAGACAATAACTTCGCCCATTTAAAAGGACAGGAACTACAAGATGCCTTATATGAGTATATTAATGACAGACACAATAAAAACGACGATGCCCAGGAATCCATGGGGACCACACCTAGAAGATTAACGGATCTTATTGGTTCTTTATCTGATCTAACATCTGGCAGCGGCGATAAGGGCACCCCTGTGGTATACATCCAGGGATACTTTGATAGCTATATTGGCCAATAATAGGCTTATTTAAAACAACACTCCGAAGAAGGCTAAGCCTTCTTCGGAGTGTTGTTTTCTTAATATTGTTAGGCTAATTTATTTCCGCAGTTTGGACAAAAGTTAGCTTCTCCTGTTTTTTGACCACAATTAGGACAAAAATTAGGCTTATTTCCACTACTCGTTTGTGAGGGCGTTTGCCCCTGATTCTGCTGTTGGCTTTGATTTTGATTTGAATTGCCCATCATTTGATTAGCCATATTCATCCCCATCATCATACCCGCCATATCTCCAGCCACCCCGCCCCCTTGCATTTTTCCTGAGGCCATTCCGTCAACCATAGAAATCTTTTGATATTTATCTGTATCCCCAACCATACTATGGGAGGCTGTTTTATTAATCATATTCTGAATTTCTTCTGGGTAGCTAAAGCTCATAACATTAAAGCCTGTAATTGTAATCCCACTTTGCAGCATATCCATGTCTAAGTCTTCCTGAATTCCTTTTGAAATGTCAAAAGCATTAGCTTGAAGGTTAAACATATCCTTGCCTTCCCTAGAGATCCATTTCATTAATAATTGGTCTAAAGATGAGGTAATTCTAAGTTTAACATCCTCAACCAGGTAGCTATCTTTAACCCCTGCAACTTTATCAATTAAAGCAACATAATCTTTTACTTTAAAGTGAAAGGTCCCATTGGCACGAATAGGCATACCACCTGGCAATCCTGGTGCTTGAAGCATAATAGCATTTTTAGTTCCCCATTTAACTGTAAACTCTTTTGTATTAACAAAAAGCACTTCCGCTCTCATTCCTGTATTAAAACCAAATTTAAAACCTTTTAAGCTTGATAAAAACGGAATTATTTGGGTTTCAATATCATAACTGCCCTCATTTTCAAAAATCCCTTCAATTTTACCATTATTCAAAAATATGGCATCTTGCCCAGGCCTAATAATTAATTTGCTTCCTTTTTTAATTTCCCTATTACTCCATTTCCTAAAAATCATATCTTCTCGGAATTCTTCCCATTCAACAACATTCGCTAATTGCTTTTTTAAAAATGACATCTATATCATCCTTTCATATTTTCTGCTAATCATCATGGATACTTAAAATTTCCCGCGGCTTCCACTATGAGAGTGGCCACCACTTGATCTTCCGCCAGCTCCGCCACCACTGCTTCCACCACCCCCACTATTGCTGGAAGGCTTTCTCACCCTACTTGTTGTTGTTCTAATATAATTGTCCCGTCTTTCAACAATTCTGGATTTATTAGGATCACGGTAAGTCCTTTCACTAACAGTCATCTTTGCACTTGATTTATAGGCCATAGTTCCCACAATACTAGCTGCTATTAAAATAGAAACAAGCACCTGGAACCATATGTTATAAATAAGCGAGTTTGGATTTGCACCAGGCCTATATCCCATATATTTAGAAGAAGTCTTAATAAAGCTAGAAAAGGCTTGGTAATATTCTCTCCCAGATAGTGCAGGTGTTATCTTTTGTCTAACCAAATCACTTCTTTTATTATCTAAAAACTTTTCACCTTTATAAAAACCACCCACATGCACATCTCGGGCTCCCATATCTAAGGTCACAATCACTGTGTTCCCATAAGGTTTATCATAACCAAGGCCCATTTCATCATAAAAATCTTCCATGTATTTAACAACATCTTTACCCTGGGCATCTTGACTGGTAAGGACAATAAAATCAGTTTCTCTCTTTTTGCTGTGCTTAGCTGCTAAGGCCTCTAGACTCGCCACTTCATCAGGGCTAAGTAAGCCTGCAAAGTCATAAATACGTTGCTTGGCTTCTGGCTGGGCTCCTTCTGCTCTTTGATTAAGAATAAATGGCATCACAAACAAAAAAGAAATAATAAAAAGACTTAATCTAAGGTATAGCCTCTTATGCTTAATTACCATAAGCCACCTCCCATAACCAGTGCTATAATCTTAAGAATAATAAAACTCCCCCCTGCTAGACTAACACACCAAGTCCCTATCTTAGCCATACTTAAAGGAGGACTTCCAACAATTTTACCTGTTTGTCCATTCATAGCAAAGGTATGCTCAGATTTCTCATAATCATAAACCACCATCCACACCGGTAATAAAGTATAATAGGCATTCTTATCCTTTATATCAGCAGTTTGATGGGTCACATTAAGTGCTGTGTATCCTGTAATAGTAGACCTAACATATAAATCAGAGTATTGCTTGATGCGGTTTGAAATTCTTGGTAGTAATTCTTTTGAATCGTAGTTATATTTCTCCGCGATATATCCAGCTAAATATGGGGTATTAAAGTCCTTAAGCTGACTATAATCATAGGGTTCTAATTTATCCATTAGCTCATCGTTCATTTTTTCTGATGCATCAACCGGTACCTTAATATAGTTAATATCAACATCACGGTATACATCATAATATTTGGTGTCTGTATAAATATAATCTCCCCTAGTATAGCTCCTTGTGGTTGTGCCTGTGGCATTAACTTGAACCCTACTATTGACATCATATAACCAAAAAGGAACGTACATACCCGTAATACTTTTAACCCGGTCTGCTGTTACAAAGCCCTTAGGTGTTAATAGTCCATTCTTGCACCATTTTCGAAAGGCGGCCATGGCTTCTTCTTTACTAATTGTAAAAGGGATAACCTTAGAGGGTGCCATTTCACCAGCTACTCTATCTCCTAGGACCACCCCTGCCCCGCAAAAAGCACAGTTTGTAGCCACTGTGTCTGCATCTGTTATGAGTATCGCGCCGCAGTTTTTACAATTATATTCATGTGTTTCTTCTGCTTTAAATGCCTGGCTAATAAAGGCTTTAGGAAAGCCCTCAATATTATCTTCTCTTCCGCAACTGTGACAAGATAACATGCCAGAGCGGCTATCAAAAACCATATCAGAACCACAATTAGGACATTTATAATGTAATACCATATTATTCACCTCTTTTTAAAGTCATTATAGAAAAAGCTGTAGTCTTTAGCTACAGCCACATATATTTTATTAAGTTTATTCTTTGTTTAGACTTGCTTTTAAGGCTTCTAGTTCACTATCCACATTTGTAGTTGTTGCATATTTGGCTGTTAGATCTTTAATATCATCTTGGCCGCCTGCATTAAGCTCGGCCATGGCATTTGCTTGGTCAAGGGCTTTATTTGCCTTTTCTTCCATTCTATCAAAAGCTGCCATAGAACTATTAGCACTGGAAACAGAAGAACCAATGTTATTAATTCTCTCCTGGGTTTTAGCAACTGCTATTTTACCTTTAATCATGTCTTGCCTAGATTCTAAGCCGCTAATATCTGATACGAGTTTATCATGCATTTGCCTCATTTGCAGTGCATTAGCACTTGCAAGGGTGTATGCCTCTTCTAAACCAGCTTCTTTATTGGTTAAAGCTGCTTTATTTTCTAAAAATACTCTAGCATCATTTTCATTACCTGCTTCTAAAGCCTTAACGGCGTAAGCCTGCATTTTTACCATATCATCTTGGCACTCATTAAGGGCCCTCTTAGCACGTTGTTCTTCCGCCATAATTGAAGCTGTTTCTGCTTTTACCTTACCCAAATCATTATTAAGGTTCCTAAGGTATTGATCAATCATCTTTGCTGGGTCCTCTACTTTATCTAACATGGCATTAATATTACTTGACATAATATCTTTAAATCTTGCTATTATTGACATTTTTCTTCCCCCTTCTTCTAAGTTGATTATATACGGACAAGCATGTTCTTTTGATATCAATTGTTAGAATAATCATAGTATTAATCTGGCCATATGTCAATATTCTAATCTCTCATTAATTTTAGCTTGTCAAAGCCACCTTCTGAGAATATTTCTTCGTATTCATCTTCTAGATTTATTTGAAGCTTTGCTAGTTTTTCCTTACTCATATCTGGTTCTTGGTCACAAAGTATATTTAAGGCATCTCGCCTAGCAAGTCTTAATATTAACTCTTCCCAAAAAACACTATCATCATAATAATCGATATAGTCATTAATCCCCCCTTCTTCATAAGCTCTTGTAGGCATATATTCCTTGAATTCTTCGTCATATATTACGGCGTCATTTAACCCAAACTCTTGGGCAAGGGAAAATATTTTTTGTTCGACTTTAGAATATTCCAAGACTCTCTCATCAAGGTTTCTGAGTCCATTTATAAGAATGTTCCCAGTATATACTAGGTCAAATAAAGCTTTAAACTCTTCTTTGGTAAAATTTATAGTCATCTTAGACCCTCTACTTTCATTTGAGCATTTCAAGCTCTACTTTTAGTCTAATTATACCATATATGCAGAAGCTTATGAAAGAAAAAGACACCCCTAACTCATGATATAGTCGGGGTGCCTTTACTAACAAATATTTTTGGACATAAAACACTTATTATAATGTTATCAGTTGGTATCCTTTTTCAATATAATCATTCATAGACGGATGACCACTCATATCACCGTTTACTGGAATACCTGTTTTCTCATTGTACTCTAATACACCCATTTTTGCTGAACAAGCTTTACAAATTGAATCAAAAAGATTCTTTTCTCTTGCCTTCTTGTATAAAGGGTTATTTCCTTCTTCAAGTTCCTTAATAAGTTTTACAGCTTCACCCTCCATAATGATTTTAACATCTTTACCCTTGGCGTCCATGTCAAGTGCATTTAAAAGCACATGTACAAAACACATCAAATTACCATTGAAAGCAAATATAGCAAATTTGTTCATTATTAAATCCCCCTTGTAGTGGTTTATATTCTCTTATCTAAATGATACCACAAGTCTCCTATACCGTCCATTGGCCATGGACAATCCCAACCAAATACCATAAACCATTGTCTTGTTCAAATACGAGTCTTAAACTACGCCAATCCATTCCTGCGTACTGTGGGTCTATTTCTTCAAAGTGGAATTCAACAAAATGGCCATTTGGATAAGCCTGGTCTAGGTTATCAATTATATTGCCACTAGCTAGGGGCATATTATTACCAATGTACTGTGGGTTTACAAAGTCTTCATCATAGATAAATTCACTATAGTAATCATTAAAAGTTAAATTAATAGGGTCTCCAACACCATCATAGTCACCCCAGATAAATAGATCAGTGTTTTGACCTAAGCCTGCAACTTCTTGGGCAGTAAAAACCTGGTCCTCCTGGGTATCAATATAAAAATAAGGTGTAAATCTAAGGCCATTAGCACCATGGACATACTGGGCCAAACTAGCCATATCCTTATCTTTTAATAATTCAATCACTTCTAGTGATGTAACAAGTACATTTTGGGAAGGCCCTAATAATTCAGGACCTGGAATTTCTGTTTCCTGACCTTCTAGCAAAGCTAGCGCTTCTTGTAAGGCCTTTATGTCATCTTCTAAGCCCACCTTTTCTGTCACTAAGCTCTTTTGTCCCTGAGCCAGCTCCTCAATGGTTTTATCTTTTTGAGCTAACTCTATTTCTAACTTAGAAGCCTGGTCTTCCTTAGCACACCCGCCTAGTACAAGAAGACTTATAGCTAGTAGAATCCATAAAACCTTTAATTTTTTATTCATCTTTTCACATCCTTTATGAGATATTAATGAGAGTAAAAAGGTCACCAAAGACTATGCCCAGTGACCTTTTAATACGTTTATTTTGTTATATACATATAGTATAACATTTCGTCTTATTGTTTACAAGTAACAACCTTTCAGAGCTGAATTATATACCCTTTCATTGACAAAAAAGAGAACTGCCTATAAAATGGTACTATATTAATAATAAAACCATAGGCATTAATAAAAGAGGTGGATTACTTTGAAAAATCATACTAAAAAAATAATCGCCCCAACTATCATTACAGCCTTATTCATTTCTTTTTTTGCTGGTTACATCTGGCTAGGCTTAATGACAAATGCTACACCTTTTTTTATAAAAGTAGTGATACTGCTCGTGCATGTTGGACTTATCACATTAAGCATTAATGTTTTAATAGAACGAATTAAAGAAATTAAGGATGGTGAGGAAGATGATCTTAGTAAATACTGATTATATTTCAGGTAAGGAATTTGAGATGATTGGTCTAGTAACAGGTAGCACTGTTCAATCTAAACACATTGGAAAAGACATTAGCCAAAGTTTCAAAACCCTTGTAGGTGGAGAGCTTAAAGCGTACAATGAGATGATGAACGATGCTAGGGCCCTTGCAAGCAAAAGGATGGTTATGCAAGCTACTAGCTTAAACGCTGATGCGGTTATAAATATTAGATATGCATCCTCTGCCATTATGCAAAATGCTGCTGAGGTTATGGCATATGGGACTGCCGTTAAATTCAAAAAAACTGAGAGCCTAGGGTAACTTCCTAGCTCTCAGTTTTTTAATCTGTCTCTATTAATGTACCATTTATATCATAGGTATATTCTATATCACCTGATCCATCTTTATCTATTTCAACCTCTATTTCTATTTTTCCTTTTTTATCTTTCAGTGTAACTTCCTTTATAAGAGCATTTTCTCCGGCTTTACTTAAAGCCATCTTTATGATTTCTTCAACTTTGTCTGTATGGTCTATGGTTAGTTCACCGTGGTGGTTATTATCATCTTCTATTTCTTCTTTTAAAACTTCTCCGGATATGGGATGAATTTTGATCTCATACTTTTTTACCCCATCATAGCCCTCTGCTTCATAAACATATACGCCGTAGTCAGTGTCTAATTCTACCTTTTTGACTTTTGTATTTGGGAACTTTTTGGTGTAGATATTAAAGGCATCTGAAAATGTTAATGTTATATCTTCATAAGTGGTAGCTTCATCCCCTTGATCAGATGAATCTGAATTAGGCGTCTTATCTCCCTTATCAGTTTCACCAGTGCTAGGTGTCTGCCCTATTGTATCCGTAACTGCAGGATTTTCTTGCCCTGGTGTACAAGCAGTTAATGTTAGGGATAAAATAATTATACTAAATACTATTAGTTTTATTTTTTTCATATTTGTGTCCTTTCTAATTTTATTTTATAAGACTTCACGTCATGTAGCTTCCCTAAACCCCGCAAGTGAACTTTCTCCCCTATAATAAGCTGTGGGGTTATTAGTTGCAATATCACAAAACTCATAATCTATGCCTTCATTATCTAGCCACTTCTGTACTTTTTTGCAGGTGCTGCATTTTGGGTAGCAGATAAATAAATATTTCATTTCAAATCCTCCTTATATATTTTACGTTCCACAAAAAGTCCTATAGGAAGAAGGGTTTTGCGGTACTTCCATATATTTTTCATCTGCTTTAGCATAATCAAAAGGAACTGCTAAGGCATTCAGCAACCCATTAAACACTGTATAGTCTCCATTTACCGCAGCAGCTTCTAATGCTTTTTCTACCTGGTGATTTCTAGGTATTAGCCATGGATTGTGTTTCTTCATTATTTGTAAGAAATAATCCCTATCCTCATCTTGCCTGCCAAGTCTTGCTTTCCATTTGCTATTCCACTGGGAAAATTCTTCGCATTCAAACATTCCTGTGCCATCTAATGACCTATACTCTTTAGCTGTTAAGGCAACAAAAGTATTGGTAAAATCAGCTTTGTATTGGCTCATTAAACTAAGGAGTGCTTTAATAAGAGCCTCATCTTCTTGCTCCTGATTTAGGATCCCAAGTTTTAACCGCATCCCCTGTAGCCAGCTATGATGATACTGGCCAGCATAAGTCTTTATGGTTTTTTCTGCTATTTCTAGGGACATCTGAGGGTCCTTATGAATAAGCGGTAATAAGGTTTCTGCAAACCTCGCAATGTTCCACCCGCCAATATTAGGTTGATTACCATAGGCATATCTGGCATTTCGGTCTATGGAGCTAAAGACAGTTCCAGCATCATAACTATCCATAAAAGCACATGGACCATAGTCAATGGTTTCACCCGAGATAAGCACATTATCCGTATTCATAACACCATGAATAAATCCAACTAATTGCCACTTTGCAATTAGATTAGCTTGCAATTTTATAACCTCTTCTAATAAGGAAAGATACGGATTGTCCAAGGCTTTAAGGGCCGGAAAATGGCGGTTAATCGTATAATCTGCAAGCCCCTTAATATCTTCCCTATCACCAAAATTAGCAGCATACTGGAATGTTCCAACCCTTATATGACTTTTGGCCACTCTTGTTAAAATAGCCCCCTCAAGTTCTGTTTGCCTAAAAACAGGCTGACCCGTTGTTATTACAGCTAAGCTACGGCTTGTTGGGATACCAAGGGCGTGCATAGCCTCGCTAATAATATACTCTCTTAGCATAGGCCCAAGGGGTGCCAATCCATCCCCACCACGAGAATAGGGTGTCCTACCCGAACCCTTTAGCTGCAAATCAAACCTCTCACCACTAGGTGTAATTTGCTCCCCAAGCAGCATGGCCCGGCCGTCTCCAAGCATTGTAAAGTTACCAAATTGATGTCCGGCGTATGCTTGTGCTATTAAAGTCCCATTTAAAGGTGCTTTATTTCCAGCTAAGATTTCTATCCCGTCTTTACCCTTTAGCTCATTATTATCTAGTCCCAATGCCTTGGCCAAATCATCATTTAAAACAACTAGCTCTGGCTCAAATATATGATTTGGCTCAAGCACGGAAAAAAATATTTCTGCTAGTTTTAAATAACTATTGTCTATATGCCATCCCTGATCTTTTTGAATCATATTTGCATCCTCATTTCTAAAACTCTTATTTTAAGACCATGTCTCCCAGGTCTTAGGGTCATAGCCTACCGTTGATTTTCGCCCATTACGCACAATAGGGGTTTTAAATAGTTTAGGATTTTCAAGTAGCTTAGTTTCTTGATCCTCTGGACGCAAGTATTTAATAAGTGCTAATAAATCCTTATCTCTAGCTTTCCCATCTAAGAGCTTTTCCCATCCACCTACTGCTTGTTTGATATTGTTAAATTCTCCCTGACTCATTCCAAATTTCGCAACATCAATAAGCTGCAGCTTAACACCACGCTCCTTAAAGTATCTTTCTGCTTTTTTTGTATCGAAACATTTAGCTTTTCCAAAAATTTGTATAGTCATTGTTTAATATCTCCTTATTATAGTTGAGTTACCTTATTTCTGCCTGTCTCTTTTTCATTTTACTCTAGCCCGTCATTTAATCTCTGTTCTTTTAACAATTGTTGTATCTTTGCGGTACATCTTCTACCACCACAAGCCCCACTACCCGCACCTGTGGCTTCTTGAACTTCTTTAATCGTCTTTGCACCCTTCTTAATGGTGTCTTTAATAATTTTTCTTGAAATTCCTTTGCAGATACAGACTTTTGTTAGCTTATCCCTTATTTCATTATCTAACCCTTGATCCATACAATTCCTCCTTTTAGAGATCACACCTAACTTTTTTATTAATCCTAATAGTTTCTTTGCTTACAATGCTATCATATGCCAACACCTCTACACCCCGGCTTTTCGCCGTAACTAAACCATCTCCAAATGCCTTGTGTGTTCTTATATTAGGGGTAAAATATGCGACATTCTCCATTTGAATGACAAAAATAACATAGGCCAAGTAACCTTCTTCTTTCGCCTTTATTAGCTCATAAATATGTTTAAGGCCACGCTCTGTAGGAGCGTCAGGGAATAAAACGACCCCATCTTCTTCTAATGTGACACCTTTAACTTCTATAAATCCTTTTTGTGTTTCTGTTTCAAAGTAAAAATCAAACCGGGACTGGCCATAGGTCTGCTCACCTTTAAGGTGGGTTAAGTCCCCATTTATACCTGGTAGTATTATAGTGCCATTACTGAGTGCTTCAAATACCATCTTATTAGGTACTTGGGAGTCTATGTTAACCAGCCTATCACCCTTCTGAACTGATATTAAAGAGTACTTAGTCTTACGCTTAGGATCATCATTTGGCTGAAGGTAAACTGTCGCACCTTCTGTTAATAACTCCTTGCATCTTCCTGTATTTTTAACATGGGCGATGACCTCATCTTCACCTAGCATACAATGGGCTATAAACCTATTAGGTCTTTTTATAAATGTCCCTTCTAGCATATTATCGTAAATAATCATCTTTAATCCTTTCTAAATATTAGAGAATCTCTCTATCAACAGCTATCATTTCTGCCTCAGCATTGCTTTCGATAAAATTTAAAACATTATCTAATATACTATCGGCAATCGCAACCTTATTTGTTACACAAGCAAGCCCTATAACAATTGTTTGATGACGATCTTGGGCATCTATCTCAGCAATAGATATGTTAAACTTATTAGCGGCCTTTGCACAGATACTCTTAACAATTGTTCGTTTTTCTTTTAGTGAATTAACCCAGGGTGCATGAAGCCTTATAACCATTGTTCCTACTGTCATATAAACTACCACCTTTCTTATAATAGTATAACCTAAGACTGACCTAGATAGCCCCCAAAACAAAATACAACAAAAATAAAAATGATAGGCCGTATACTGTTTTAGATAGTTCTCTCTCCCTGCCTGTTATAACTTTTAAAAGGGTATAGCTTATAAAACCAAATGCCATTCCATCAGCCATATTAAAGGAAAGTGGCATAATAATAAGCATTAAATACACTGGAAATGCTTCTGTAAAATCTTCAAAGTTAACATTTTTTATATTATTACTGACCATTAGGCATCCCACTATCATGAGGATAGGTGAAACTGCGCTCATTGGAATTAATTTGAAAAGGGGTAAAAAGAATATGGCCGGTATAAACAACACTCCAGATACCAATGATGTTAGCCCTGTTTTTCCACCTGCTGCGACACCTGTTGCCCCTTCTGCTGCACTAGCAATGGAACAACATCCTAAGACTGGGGCTATGGTTGTGGCTACTGCATTGGCTAAAAAAGATTTCGGGAATTTATTTTTATCTGGCAACATACTTAGTTGTGACCCGACACCTTGAAAGATAATAAACATAGACAAGGAAAAGACTGCTATCCAGAAGTTAGCCGTGAAAATCTGGCTAAAGTCAAATGAAAAAACCAGGTTACTAAAGCCATTAAAAGATAAGCTTCCTACTCCTAAAGTAGAGACATCAACAATACCAAATAAGTAGCCAATAAAGGTTCCTAGGATAATTGCAATTAGAAAGCTTCCCTGGATGTTTTTTAA
>CAZLPH010000001.1:7891-41418 GCA_964561345.1 uncultured Candidatus Epulonipiscium sp. | reverse complement strand
GTTTTTTAATCCCAAAAAAGCGATAAAGAAACCTATTCCTGCACTCATGCCGCTGATTAGAGCTTTAGGAATGGTGGCAACAAGCTTATTTGAAATTTTAGTTACTGACGTTAGGATAAAAATTAAACCAGCAAATAACACAACTGTCAGGGCTTATTGCCATGACAAAGAAAAAGCCCCTACTAGGGTAAAGACAAAAAATGTATTATCCCCCATTCCTGGAACAAGTATTAAAGGTGAGTTAGCTAAAAAAGACATCAGAAAGCAGCCTATAATTGAACAAATAATTGTTGATAGTGCAACGGCCTCATAAGGTATTCCTGTTGTGCTTAAAAGGGCAGCATTTACAGCAATAATATAAGAGATGGAAATGAAACTTGTAAGACCTGCAAGAACTTCTGTTTTAAAGCTAGTATTTTCTTTTGAAACACCGTAAATTCTTTCTATTATATTAAACATTTGTAGCTCCTATTCATGATATGGTAATCACTCTTTATGCCTTGAAAATCGTCTTATTAAGTATACCGTTTTAGTCTGTTTCTTTCAATGGTATCCCTAAGATATTAAGACATCTTATTGCATTTTTTTTGCTTAAGCCCTATGATATAGGTACCATTTTATTTATTATTTTATACAATCTAGAGGAGGATTATAATGAGTGTTCATATTGAAGCAAAAACAGGTGAAATAGCAGATCGCATTTTATTACCTGGTGACCCACTACGTGCCAAATACATTGCTGAAACATTTCTTGAAAATGCTGTCTGTTATAACAATGTTCGTGGTATGTTGGGTTTTACTGGAACTTATAAAGGCAAACAGGTTTCTGTCCAAGGAACTGGTATGGGGATGCCTTCAGCCGCTATCTATATCCATGAGCTAATTAATGATTACAATGTGACAAAACTAATACGTATTGGCACATGTGGCGCCTTAAAAGAAGATGTCAAACTAAGGGATGTTATAATCGCTCAGGCGGCAACAACTGATTCTGCAATGATCAGCCAAGAATTTGGACAAATTAGTTTTGCACCAATTGGAGACTTTAATCTTTTAAAAAAATCTTTTGATGCAGGTTTAAAGAACAATCTTAATCTTCAGGTTGGAAATATATTTTGTTCTGATACCTTCTACAATAACGACAAAGAGATGCAAGCTAAGCTAGCAGACCATGGCGTTTTAGCCGTTGAGATGGAAACCGCCATTCTCTACTACTTAGCGGCAAAGTTTGATGTACAAGCCCTTAGTATTCTGACGGTTAGTGACCACGTTATAACCGGAGAATCGACTACATCTGAAGAAAGACAACTTACCTTCAACCATATGATAGAAGTTGCCCTTGACGCTATTTGCCAAGACTAATTTAAAAGGTTGATTTCTGCAGTGTGCAAAAATCAACCTTTTAATTATTTTCCTTTGCTTTTCAAGAAGTCCAAAACCTCTTTTTTATTTCCTTCAAATATAATCTCATGGGTGGTTTTTTGTATTTGATAATTATACATAGGATCATAGTAATCCCTAAGCATTATTTCTATCCACTCCCTATGTCTTTCTAGGTTGCCAGATCGTAATTGCACATCATACGCCTGCTCAAATATATCTAAAATCTGTTTGCAACTTTCGGTGCCAAATCTTTTCTTGATTCTCATAACACTCTCACGTATATAGTCTGCCCACTGACTAAGTGCACTCCCATCAGTATAAGCCTTAGCATAGTCCTTTTGAGACTCATAGACATACTCATCCATTGTAATACTAACACGCTCCTCAAGGGGCACCTTAAGCAGGATCAGGTTACCACTATTAAAGTGACCAGCTAGGTCTTTTGGTAAGAATCGTGCCCCTACATTCCGCCCCTCGTCTTCAAGAATCATATATTTGTAACCTTTATGCTTGTGTTTAATTAAAGCATAGGCAAGGTTATTTTCAAAATTAATGGGTGTGGGTTGGGGGGTTATTTTTCTGCCAAAAGAGGAACCTCTGTGGTTAGCGATTCCTTCAAGATCTACCGCATTATCTAGCTCTTGGAGTAAGATTGTCTTGCCAGACCCTGTACAACCACCTAGTAATATAGGCGTACTTATTAGGGCATCTGGTTCTAATTGACTCATTAGATAGGTTCTAAAGGCTTTGTAACCGCCTTCAAGCCTTAGAACTTGCTTACCTGTTGCTTGCTTAATCCACTCCTGAGATATTCCTGAGCGCTGGCCACCCCTAAAGCAGTAAATCATGGTTTCAGGGTTATTTTCTATCTGGTTTTTCCATGCTTCAACACGGTCTTCTTTTATATGACCAGATACTAATTCATACCCAAGTCTAACGGCTTGATCATTCCCTTTTTCCTTATAACAGATACCAACCAAGTGTCTCTCCTGGTCATTCATAAGAGGCAAATTTACGGTGTTTATAAAGGCACCTTTTTGAAATTCAATGGGTGCCCTAACGTCTATTAAGGGTATTTCATTTATTGCAATCTTTTTAAAATCATTATATAATAATGCCTTCATTATCTCATCTCCATAACAATTAGTTTATTGCCCTACAATGTGCTTAAGGTAAGGTGATCCTATTGGCATTAGGATAACGGTTTCCCCATTAATTGTTTTCTTATAAGACTCTAGGGTCGTGTACAGCTTAAAAAACTCATTATCTTTGCCATAAATATCATTGTAAGTCTTAGCTGCCTCACCTTCACCTTTTGCAACAATTAGTTCAGCTTCAGCTTTTGCCTTTGCAATAATTTCTTCAACTTCTCTATCTGCTTGGGCTGTTATTTTCCTAGCCTCTGCATCTCCTTGTGATAAGTACTCCTGAGCCTTACTTTCCCGCTCAGAAATCATTCGCTTGTAAACCGATTCTTCGTTAGATTGTGGCAAATCAATTCGCTTCATTTTCATATCCACTACTTGTATGCCGTTTTTATTGGTTTTTAAAATACTGTTAATTTCATCTTGTACGATTTTATCAACCCCACCCCTATCGTTGTCATCTGAATTAATAATACTACCATATTCTAATTTACCAAGCTCATTTCGCACATTAGAATAGATAATATTACTAAGCCTTAGTTCTGCCCCTTCTAATGTTCTAAGAGACTCAATCATATCAATAGGATCCGTTATAACCCAAAGGGCATAATAATCTACCACAATTCTTTTCTTATCTAGGGTATTTATTTCTGATAAGGGTACATCATAAAGCAAAACACTCTTTGGCAGTATATATTTGGTTTGTACAAAAGGCAACTTAACCTTTAACCCCTCATGGTCTTCTATTTTAACAATTTCACCAAATTGTCTGACCACTGCATATTCATTTGGTTTGAGCACATAAAGGTTATTAAGGGCTAGAACAGTAAGTATGACCACTAGGGCAATAATGATAATAGGACTTTTTTTCATGGTGTATTTTGGCCTTTCATCCGTCTTACCTTCAAAGACATTGTCAAAATCTGCTTTGTTAAAATTCATATTATTTGACCTCCTTAATCTGAGTTATTGGTAGGTACTTGAGGGTACCATCTGCCCCATCCGTAATATATAGTTGGGCATCACCTAGGACAGCATTTAAGGTATCTGTAATTAATCTTTGCTTTGTAACATCTTTATTATTTGTGTATTCTGTGTAAAGGGCATTAAACCTTGCTGTATCGCCTTTTGCTTTTTCAACAAGGGAGACACTTGTCGCCTCTGCTTGGCTAAGAATAGCATCCTTTTCACCTTTTACTTCGTTAATTTTTTCATTTCTATACTTTTCAGCATTGTTAATCTTGGTAAGCCGCTCTTCCCTAGCATCTGTTACAGCTTTAAAAGCACTGTCAACTTCATCTGTTGGCAAGTCAACGTCTTGCAAGTTAACGTTTATAATTGAGATACCCAGCTGATACTCCGCAACCAACTGAGACAAGCTGTCTCTTATATCCGTAATTATTTTAGCACGGCCATCTGTTAAAACATCATCTACCATACTAGAACCAACAACACCTCTTAGAGATGATGATGTGGCATTATGCAAAATCGTTGTTGGATCATTTGTGTTGTATAAAAATGCAATTGGATCATCAATCTTCCACTGTATTTCTAAGTCTGCTAGAATAATGTTCTCATCACCTGTAATCATTTGAGCTTCCTTATCCTCAACAATTACCTGGTCTTGTTGCACTGTATAACCAATGGTTGTTGAAAAGGTTTCTTTAGATAATTTGTCTACTTTTTGTATAGGGTTTGGAAGTTTTAGTTTTAGTCCAGAAGAAACTATTTCAGTATTGGGTTTTCCAAATGTAGAAATAACCGCATAATCTGTTTGATCTACTGTGTAAATACAGGTACTTACTATGCCTATGGCAACGAGAAGCACCCAGCCACCAATAACATATTTTTTATTCTCTTTAATTTTGTAGTTTTTTACGGTTTGAAAGATTAAAATTCCTAATAAAAATATTAAAATAGGTTGAAATACACTTGATAGTAAAATATTCATTACTTCCTCCTTCTTTATACTGCCTATTTCTCTTATATGAAAACCACCACCTCTAAATTCTTATAAAGGTGGTGGTATATAAACTTATTTATTAAGCTTATGTTTTTTAACAAAGTCCTCTAAAATCTCTGTTAAGTTCGGGCTTCCTACTTCATCTAATTCATAATGGACACGTGTAAATGGCTTGTTAATGGTAATGATCCTGCTAAGGTCCATTGGTGTACCAATAATAACAGCATCACACTCAGTCTTATTAATGGTTTCTTCTAGGTCTTTAAGCTGCTGCTCACCGTATCCCATTGCTGGTAGCAAGTTCTTCACATGTGGGTAAATCTCAAAGGTTTCCTTAAGTTTACCAACTGCAAAAGGACGTGGGTCTACTAATTCTTTCGCACCAAATCTCTGTGCTGCAATAGTCCCTGCTCCTAGCGTCATACCGCCATGGGTAAGTGTTGGACCATCTTCAACAACCAAGATACGCTTATCTTTAATAAGGTCTGGATCATCTATGGTTATCTTTGATTCAGCCTTCATAATAATACCATTTGGGTGTACTTTTTTAATGTTATTTTCAACTTGTGCAATGGCCTCTGGGCTTGCACTATCAATCTTGTTTATCAAAGCAATATCAGACATTCTAAGACTTACTTCACCTGGATAGAAACTAAGCTCATCCCCTGGTCTATGTGGGTCAAGAATGGAAATGGCAAGGTCTGATTGGTAGAATGAGAAGTCATTGTTCCCACCATCCCAGATAATAACATCACAGCCATCTGGGTCATTTTCAGCTTGTCTTACAATTGCTTCGTAGTCGACACCAGAATAAATAATATTACCACGTTGTACGTGTGGCTCATATTCTTCCATTTCTTCAATGGTGCATTTATGTTTTTTTAGATCTTCTACAGTGGCAAATCTTTGTACACTTTGAGCAACTAAATCACCATAAGGCATTGGGTGTCTGATTGCAACGACTTTAAGGCCTTTTTCCATTAATAATTCAATAATTTTACATGATGTTTGACTCTTTCCGCAGCCTGTTCTAACAGCACAAACTGAAATAACGGGTTTTGTACTTTTTATCATTGTATTTTTTGACCCCATTAATTTAAAATCAGCACCAGCAGCATTAACAATGGCACTAAGAGCCATAACATCTTCATACTTTACGTCACTATAGGCAAAAACACATTCATCAGCGTTAAATTCTGCAATTAAATCTTGTAATTTATCTTGTGGAAATATAGGAATCCCCTCAGGATATAGGTCCCCAGCTAACTCGACCGGATATCTTCTATCATCTATGTCTGGTATTTGGGCAGCTGTAAAAGCAACCACATTATACGCTTCCTTACCTCTATAGTATGTGTTGAAATTATGAAAGTCTCTCCCAGCAGCACCTATAATTATTATATTTTTCTTTTCCATATTGATTCACTCCTTTATTTGTCTTTTATTTACCAACTAATAATAACACATTATATGTATAATAATCAATGTATTTTTTTAATCTTCACATGATTTGTGTTAATAGCTCTTCTCTTAAGCCTATTTTGGTCAAATCACTCCAAATTTTTTTAATAGTGGTTGGTTTATCTGAGAGCATATAAATACAATCACCTATTTCTATTGCTTCGTCAATATCATGGGTTACAAAAATAACTGTGGCTTTTGTTTTAGCACAAACAGTCTTAAAATCCTTTAGAAGTTGCATTTTATTTTTCATATCAAGGCTTTTAAAAGGTTCATCCATAACCACAATCTTACTGCCAAAGGCAAGCGCCCTAGCAATGCTTACCCTTTGCTTCATTCCACCACTTAAGTCGGGTGGATAATAATACATATAATCTCCTATACCGACCATTGAAATATAGTCATAAATCCTTTGGCTTAGTTCGGGACCTTTGTATTTACCTTTTAGAATTAGTTTCATATTATCATAGACATTAAGCCAAGGAATAAGACGGTCCTCTTGAAAGACAAAACTTATATCTTCTTCCAGAAAGCCTACAACTTGTCCTTGGTAGTCTTTAATAATTCCTGCCATAATATTGAGCAAAGTACTTTTACCACAACCTGATGGCCCTATAATACATGTCACACGCTCTTTTTCAAAATTAATGGATATCTTATCTAATACAAGTAAACCATCAAAAGACTTTTTTATATCTTTAATATATTGGGCGCTCATTTTTAAGACCCTTTCTAACGGCTTTTATAGCACTAACAAAAATTTTAGTAATTGTATCAAGAATAACGGATAAAATAACTAAAATCAAAAGCCATCCTAATACACCTGCTGTATTTAAATACATTTTTTCTGTTTGAATACTTGTTCCAATAGAATTATTAGGCTGTCCTAAAACCTCACCACCAATAACGACCTTTAGACAAAGTCCTAGGGTTGATGAGAAGATAGCAAGAAGATTATTTAGGATGCTAGGAATATATATATACCTAATGATATCTATTGCTGCTACTTTGTAAACACCCGTCATACTAAGTATATTGGGATCTATATGTCTAATCCCTTTTATAACTGCTTCGTACAAGATTGGAAAGATAATGATAGTAGCTATAAGTATGGGAGCTCGCCTGTTTGTTAGCCAAATTAAAGCCAAAATTACAATGGCCATGGTAGGGACAATTTTAAACAAAGAAACAGCTGGTGACAATAACTCATAAAACCATTGATTAAGGGCTGAGACCATACCTAGGATAAGGGCTAATATTAATCCTATGATAAAACTAATTACAATCCTGGTTAATGTTGTGGCCATTGTAATGGTAAAGCTAGGACTTCGTAAAATCTCTTTAAAGGCAGTAGCTGTTTCAAGTGGTGAGGGTATAATAACACTATTTCCCATTAGCCAATAGGCAAGAGTCCATATGGCTAGTATCATCATTATTCCTAATACTTTATTTTTATTTAAAGAAAAGCCCTTCATCTGGGATTTCTCCTCCTATTGTTTTAGGTTCAATATCAAATAACACATTAAAGAATTCGTTATAATCATTGCGTGATTCCTCTATTGCAACATACTTCATATTAGCTCTTGTAAGAGCAGTCCCTAAGACTTGTGGGTTAATTGCTAGTTCTAATTCTGCCACATAGTTCCCTAGTTCCTCTGGATTGGCATTTGCCCAGTTGATACTTTCCTCATAGGCCTCCAAAAACTTTTCAACAAACTCTTTATTAGATGCAATAAGGTCTTCTTTAACAATTAAGCTACTTTGTGGGTAGCCATCTTTGGAATTATGAGCCATTTTCCACTCTTCGTTAAAATCAAGTATAATATTGGTATCTGGTTTTTTCTCCATAATAACGGATAGCATTGGCTCTGGAACAGAAGCTATGGCTGCTTGGCCACTTAAATAGTTTGGGGCAAGTTCAGTTGCTCCGTTTAAATAATTAATCATGACATCCCTATCAGCTTGAATCCCTTTAAGACTTAATATGTGACGCAGCATAATATCAGGTGTTAGGTTTTTTCCTATGGTTGTAATTTCTTTACCTAATAATATTTCAAGGTCTTTCATATCTTCCTCACTAATTAAATAAAAGGATCCCCAACTTCCTGTTGCCGCAATCTTATAGCCTAGATCTTTATTGTAAGTTTGAGCTGCTAGGTTTGATGGTACAATTGCAATATCAGCATCATTTGAAAACACCTTGGCTGCTAAAGCATCTGTTGTTTTTTCCACTGTGTATTCTATGGTGACATTATTATCTGTTAGATTATTTTCCTTGATCATTTTTGTCATTGTAAGTGCAGGTATTCCATCTGGCACACTTACTTTAATGGTCATGGGCTGGGCTTTTTCTACTGGTTTACCACAGCCTACTGCTAGGGTTAGTATTAGGACTGGCAAAATTGCTCTTAATAATGTCTTATTCATTATATTCTAGTCTCTTTTCTATTTATATGTTTATAATTTCTTTTACAGTCAAGTTTATGCTGGTAAGATCATCACGAAGATTGATAAATTGATCTTCTTCCTGGCCTTGCCCTTCATTAACATCATGATGAATTAATCTTATCTTAGGCCTTGTTGTTGCATCAGGGTAGTTCTCAATAACGATTCCCTTAGACCCATTACTTAGTTTTACACACGTCCCTAAAGGATATGCAGCAACTTTCTGAAGGAAAACATTAACGACTTCAAAATCAAAGTGGGCTCCTGCTCCCCCCATAATGTATTCCATTGCTTCTGAAGGCAATAGGGCTTTTTTATAGTATCTATTAGAAACCAAGGCATCATATACATCTGCTACGGCAATAATTCTTCCAAAGATTGAAATTTCTTCACCACTTTTTCCTTGTGGATAGCCAGTCCCATCGTATTTTTCATGATGCTGCAGCACACCAATATTGGTTTGGTATGGAAAATCAAATTTTGCTTTGATATACTGGTAACCACTCATTGAATGTTTCTTCATCTCATCAAACTCTTCCGTGGTAAGGCGTTCCACTTTATTAAGAAGGTCTTGGTTTATAAAGACTTTACCTATGTCATGTAACAGGGCAGCCATTCCAAGACTTGATAGCTCACTTTTTGTAAGTCCTAAGGATATTCCCATAATAATTGAAAGGACACAAACGTTTACGCTGTGGTGGTAAGTATACTCATCAAAAGATTTAATATCAACCATATTTACCATAACATTTTTGTTTTCTATAAGCTCATCAATCATACTCTCAACTTGTATGGTTGCCTCTGATATATTGCTATCAAGATTTTTAGAGTCTTTTTGTATGTCTATAAATATATCTTTTATTTTACCCACTGTATTTAACCTAAGTTCATTATTAATGACACTTTCTATTTCTATTCCTCTAGAAATCTCATCTTCTATATAAACCCCTTGTATATCAAGTTCAATGACTTTAGAAATATACTGCTCTTTTATGGATGTGCCTTCTCGCAGTAATAAGCTGCCATTTTTATTGTATATACTTTTACCTAGGACCATGCCTTCTTTTAAGCAAAATGTTGGCATAAATCGCATTTGTTAATCCCCCACCTTTTCTATCCCTACATCTGTAATCTTAATAACTCTTTCTTTAAATAGCCCACCAATGGCTTTCTTAAAAGAACCCTTACTCATTGCAAATTCATTTCTAATATCTTCTGGTGAACTCTTATCGTTAAATGGTAAGAATCCACCGCTGCGTTCTAATTTATTTAAAATATAAGCCCCATCTTCTCCAACTTGTATAACCGCTTTTTCTCTTAGACTGAGGTCTAACTTACCATCTTCTCTTAGTTTTAATACCCTTGCATCTATCTTGTTACCAACCTTATAGTTTCCATAGAAATCACTAGCATGTATTAAGCCAAAATATTTGTTATCAACAGCCACTAGGGCCCCGAAATCTTCTTTAATACTGTAGATTGTCCCTGTAATCCAGTCGTTTTCTTTGTAGGGGGAGTCGTTACTAAGTAACTTTTCAATATACATGGTTGCTGACAAACGGTCACTTTTATCTGTATATAAACCAAATAAGTATTTACGCCCCTTTTCTACTGGAAATATCTGCTCTGTAAAGGGTAAAAACAAATCTTTTTCAAGTCCCCAATTTAGGAAGGCACCTATCTCATTTACTTCAAGTACTTTAAGGACTTCTAACTCACCTAGTGTAAGCCTTGGTGTGTTTGTGGTAGCAATAAGCCTATCTTCAGAGTCTCTATAGACAAAAACCTCTATAGCATCTCCTACCTCTAACCCTTCTGGAACTTGCTTTTGTGGTAACAAAATATCATCGTATTCACTTTCTTCGCTTGTATTTAAATAAACACCAATAAGTGATTCGCGAATAACTTCTAACCTTTGTATCTTACCTAATTCTATCATTTTATAGCCTCCTGTTCATTTATAAAAACAATTGAAAGTAGCAAGGCTAAGGTTCCCTGCTACTTTCTGATATTACATATCGCTTCCAAATACGTCTTTGTTTTTCACAATATATTCTACACCTGATATAATAGTAGAGATTAATGCACCATAGACTAAAAATGTTGCCAATGATTTTATATATATATTATCAATCGGTATTAGTAGGATAATAATCATAAATATTTGAAAATTCGTCTTTATTTTCCCCCACCAACTTGCTGCAATAACAACATCTTTAGACGCTGCTACAATCCTTACGCCTGAGATGGTAAACTCTCTTATAAGAATAACAATAACAATCCAAGCTGGTAAATTCCCAGCTGGAACAGGCCCTATTTCAATAAGAGCAACCATAGCTGCTGTTACGAGCATTTTGTCTGCTAAAGGGTCTGCAAACTTTCCGAAATCTGTAATGAGCTTTCTAGATCTTGCAATGTAACCATCTAAAAAATCAGTAAAGCTAGCAATTGCAAAAATCCCTAGGGAGACCCATAATCTCTGGTCTGTGTCTCCCCATGGTAATAATAACGTAGCCATAAAAACAAATACTAAAATAACCCTAGATACTGTTAATTTGTTAGCTAAGTTCATCGTCCATCTCTCCGATCAAATCATACTCATGTGCATTTAAAATCTTAACATTTACCATGTCTCCGGATATTAACTCACCATCATATTCAAGGAATACCTTTCCATCAATGTCTGGCGCGTCTTTATAGGTTCTACCAATATAAACATTTTCGTCTGCTAATTTACCTTCAATCAGCACTTTGGTTGTTATTCCTACCATTTCTTGGTTTTTTTCAATACTAATTTGTTGTTGTAAATCCATAATAATATTTCTACGCTCATCCATTACACTTTGGCCAATTTGATTGGACATGGTAGCTGCTGGTGTATCTTCTTCTCTTGAGTAGGTAAAGACCCCCAAACGATCAAACCTGGTTTTTTCTACAAAGGATCGAACATTTTCAAACTGTTCACTTGTTTCTCCGGGGAATCCTACAATCAATGTTGTTCTTAAAGATATGCCAGGAATTTCTTTGCGCATTTTTGCAATAACCATATCAAGTTGCTCCCTAGAGCTTCTGCGACCCATTTGCTTTAAGACACTATTATCTGCATGTTGAATTGGCATATCAATATATTTACATACTTTAGGTTCATTCTTAATGGCCATAATTAACTCATCTGTTATCTCTTCAGGGTAGCAGTATAAAATACGGATCCACTGAAGTCCTTGGATTTTACCTAATTCATGCAATAACTCTGGCAGTCTTTTTTCACCATAAAGATCGATTCCGTAGCGTGTTGTGTCTTGTGCGACCAAAATAAGCTCTGTTACACCTTGAGCCACAAGAGCGTTAGCTTCTTTTAATAAACTTTCCATTTCTCTACTTCTATATTTCCCTCTAAGTTGGGGAATAATACAGTAAGTGCAAAAGTTATCACAGCCTTCTGCGATTTTAAGAAAGGCATAGTAGCCAGCTGTTGTTAGAATCCTTGGTGTTTCATGGTCCATACTTCGGTCTATATCGTTAAAGTGCTGAACTTTCTCCCCTTTGCGCTCTAAAACCTCTGTGACAATAGCCCCTATCTCATCATAAGATGTGGTTCCTACAACTGCATCTACTTCAGGTATTTCTTTTAGTATTTCATCTTTGTACCGCTGAGCCATACAGCCTGTTACAATAAGCGCTTTACAATTTCCTGTTTCTTTATACTGAGCAAGTTCCAGTATATTTTCAATACTCTCTGTTTTTGCATCTTCTATAAAGCAACACGAATTTAAAACAAGGACGTCTGCTTCACTCTCATCGCCAATAAGGGCAAATCCTGATTTGTTTAATATTCCCAACATATTTTCTGTGTCCACCAGGTTTTTGTCGCAACCAAGTGATACAAATGCTATTTTAGTTCCCAATTATGTTTTCCTCCAATGTTTTCGAAGCGGATTCCACGCAGTTCTTCATAAGCATCGCAATTGTCATAGGACCAACGCCCCCTGGTACTGGGGTAATTAAGCTGGCCTTTTCAATGCATCCGTCAAAATCAACATCTCCACAGAGTTTACCGTTTTCTAGCCTATTCATTCCTACATCAATAATTACTGCATCTTCTTTAATCATATCTTGTGTAATAAGTTTTGGCACACCTACGGCTGCTACTATTATATCGGCTTGCCTTACAATTTGTCCTAGGTCTTTTGTTTTAGAATGACAGATTGTTACCGTACCATGCTCCTTTAATAATAACATACTTATAGGCTTTCCTACAATATTACTTCTACCAACAACCACACAGTGCTTTCCCTCAATGGTCACATTAGAGCGTTTTAGAAGTTCAATAATTCCTGCAGGTGTGCATGATATAAAGCCTTCAGCCCCTACTGCAAGTGCTCCCACGCTCATCGGATGAAAGCCATCAACATCTTTTTTTGGCTCTATGGCAAGTAAAACCTTTTGTTCGTCAATATGTTTCGGTAATGGAAGCTGAACTAAGATACCATGTACGGCCGTATCATTATTTAGGGTAGCAATAAGTTCTAATACTTCTTTCTCACTAGCCTCACTTGGCATTTCATAGGAAAATGACTTGATTCCTATGTACTGGCAAGCTTTCTTCTTACTTCCAACATATACTTTAGAGGCTGGATTGTCCCCTACTAAAACAACTGCAAGTCCAGGGTGAATCCCTTTTTCTTTCAGCTGCTCTACCTCAGATATAAGTTCATCTTTTACTAGGTTTGAAATATGTTTACCATCTATCATTTTATTTTCCATTTTATCTCTCCTTAAAATAGTCCTTCAATTTTGCCATCTTTATCTACATCAATTGTATTTGCAGCAGGTTTTCTAGGTAAACCTGGCATTGTCATGACATCACCTGTTAAAGCAACGATAAATCCTGCCCCTGCTGAAACTCTCATATCACTAATGGTAATTGTAAAATCAGTAGGCCTTCCGAGCAGGGTTGGGTCATCTGATAGGGAGTATTGATTTTTTGCCATGCAAATTGGAAGGTGGCTCAGGCTTATTTGATTTAACTTAGCAATGGTTTTTTTAACTTTTGGCATAATAGTAATGCCACTTGCGCCATAAATTTCTTTTGCAATAATCTCCATCTTATCTTCAATGGGTAAATTAAGGTCATATAAAGGTTCAAAGTGGCTTTCTTTTGTTTCAAGGGTTTCTAGAACTGCTCTTGCAAGGTCTTCCCCACCCTCACCACCACTCGCCCATACATCTGAAAGAGCAAATTTACATCCTAGCTGGGTACATCTCTCTTTTACAAAGTTAATTTCTTCTTGGCTATCTGTTGCAAAGGCATTTAATGTTACAACTGCTGGCACCTTATATTTCCCTACATTTTCTATGTGTTTTTCTAGATTCGAAATTCCTTTTTTAAGCGCTTCTACGTCGGGAATAGATAACTGCGTTTTATTTACACCACCGTTGTATTTTAATGCTCTAATGGTTGTTACTAGTACAACAGCATCTGGTTTTAGATTAGCAGACCGGCATTTAATATCAAAAAACTTTTCGGCTCCTAAATCTGCACCAAATCCTGCTTCCGTTACAACATAATCGCCTAATTTTAAGGCTAAATTAGTTGCTTTTACACTGTTACACCCATGAGCAATATTAGCAAATGGCCCACCATGCATAAGAGCTGGGGTGTTTTCAAGGGTTTGGACTAAGTTAGGATTTAAGGCATCCTTAAGTAGAACGGTCATGGCACCATTAGCTTCAAGTTCCCTAGCTGTGACAGGGTCTCCGTTATAGTTATAGCCAATTATAATATTTCCAAGCCTTGCCTTTAAGTCTTCTAGGTCATTGGCAAGGCAAAGGATGGCCATTACTTCTGAGGCAACTGTAATCATAAAGCCATCTTCTCTTGGTACCCCATTAATGGGGCCCCCAAGACCAACTACCACTTGTCTTAAAGCACGGTCATTAAGGTCTACAACTCTTTTCCATGTAATTTGTCTTGGATCTATACCAAGACCATTGCCTTGCTGGATATGATTATCTATCATTGAAGAAAGTAAGTTATTAGCAGCACCTATTGCATGAATGTCCCCTGTAAAGTGAAGATTAATATCTTCCATTGGAACAACCTGGGCGTATCCGCCACCAGCGGCACCACCTTTAATTCCCATACAAGGCCCTAGGGAAGGCTCCCGAATAGCTATAATTGCATTCTTACCCAATTTGCATAAAGCTTGTCCAAGGCCAACTGAAACAGTTGTTTTACCTTCTCCTGCTGGCGTGGGGTTTGTTGCTGTTACCAAAATCAGTTTACCATCTGGTCGGTCTTTAATATCGTCATAAAGCTCATCTGGTAGTTTAGCTTTATACTTTCCATATGGCTCTAGGTATTTTGAGTCAATGTCTATCTTCCCGGCTACTTCTGAAATCGGAATCATTTTAGCCTCTTGTGCAATCTGAATATCTGTTTTCATTGTGTATCCTCGCTTTCGTATTGTTCTCTTGTGATTAAAACCCTTCGCGGTTTACTACCTTCATCTGCACTCACAATCCCCATAGCTTCCAAAGAATCCATTAGTCTTGAGGCCCTATTAAATCCTACTCTTAGTGTCCTTTGTAAAAAAGAGATTGAGGCTGTTTCCTTATCTAAAATACTATCAACTGCTGCACATATCAGTTCATCAACCTCTTCCTCTCCACTAAGCTTATTCTCTACCTTACTTTCTATTGCTTCTAATACATCTTCTTTATAGTCAGCCGTTTGAACGGATTTAATAGTTTTAACAATACTTTCCACTTCCTCATCCGATACAAAAGCACCCTGTATTCTAACGGGTTTGGCCGCACCTACAGGGTAGAATAACATATCCCCCTTACCCAGAAGCTTTTCGGCACCATTCATATCAAGAATTGTCCTTGAATCTATTCCTGAAGAAACAGCAAATGCTAATCTAGAGGGTATGTTAGCCTTAATAACCCCTGTAATAACATCTACCGAAGGTCTTTGGGTGGCAATAACTAGGTGTATGCCTGCCGCCCTTGCCATTTGAGCTAATCTTGCAATAGCATCTTCAACTTCTTTGGCTGAGCTCATCATAAGGTCTGCTAGCTCATCTATAATAATAACAATATGAGGCATTTTATCCGGCACGACGCCGTCTTCATCTATTAACTCCCCACTATTAATTTTTGCATTATACCCGCTAATATCACGAACGTTATTATCTGCAAATAACGTATACCTTTGGTTCATTTCCTGAACAGCCCAATGTAAGGCACTTGAAGCTTTTTTAGGGTCTGTCACCACAGGAATAAGGAGATGGGGAATTCCGTTGTAGACATTAAGTTCAACAACTTTAGGGTCTATCATAATAAGCTTAACTTCACTTGGATGTGCTTTGTATAAAATACTAATAATTAGGGTATTAATACAAACACTTTTACCTGATCCTGTTGCCCCAGCAATCAATAAGTGAGGCATTTTACTAATATCCGTAATAATAGACTTTCCACCTATATCTTTACCCAGCGCAAAAGCAAGTTTGGATGGGAACTGGTCAAATAGGTGTTGATCTATAACTTCCCTAAGGTTAACAATGGCTGAGTCTCCATTAGGCACTTCAATCCCTACTGCTGATTTTCCTGGAATGGGGGCCTCAATTCTTATGCCTGTTGCTGCAAGGTTAAGAGCAATATCATCTGCTAAGTTTACAATTTTACTTACTTTAACACCTGTTTTAGGCTGTAATTCATACCTTGTAACCGTAGGCCCTTTGTGTATATTAAGGATCTTCGCCTCTACACCAAAACTCCGCAGCGTTTGTTCTAATTTTTGACCATTTTCTGCAATTAATTGTTTTGCTTTTTCCGTATGTCTGATAGCTGCTCCTTTTTTCAAAAGATCTATAGCTGGAAATTCATAATCATCATAAAATATTGACTCAGGCGATGGTATTTCTATATTAACCGTCTCTTTTTGACCTTCTTCCGCGATAACAACTTCTTTTTTAGCGGGCTTATCTACTGGCTTAACCTTAGGATCTACATCCGCTTCAACTGGTAAATCTGGCTGACTTAAATCCATCACTTCCCCTGTTTTGATACTTTTTTGGATTTCTTTTTTCCTATTATCTTCTTCCTTTTTTTTAAGCCTATTTAATTTTAAAATGCGTATTCGTCGGTTGCTAGCATGGATAAAACTTTCAATTATATCCACATAAGATATTCCGGTTAACATGATAGATATAATCACAAGGGCCGTAACTAATACAATGTAGCTGCCATAAAGTCCGACTAAAGTAAGTAAGATATTACCTATGATACTACCTAATAACCCACCTGTATTCCACTGAGCCCCTTGGTAGTAAGTTAAACTGAAAATTGAAAATGCAAATTCATTTTTTAATGCCTTCCCGTAATATATCACGTGTGCCAACACAGATATGTTTAAAAGCAATGATAGGGTTAATAACTTGTACTTATGTATGAAATCTATCCGGCTTCTTAAAACGGCTATCCCTATAATTAAGATTATTATTGGCAAACTATAACTCGTAATACCTACAATTCCTAATATAAAACTCCCTAAAAACTGACCAAAAAAACCACCTTGCTTGCTATATAAACTAATGCTTATAATTAAACTAAGGGCCACTATGGACACGCCTATAATTTCATTTTGAATACCTTTTTCAACCTTATTATTTGGCAGTTTTTTTGTTCCTTTATTAGCTTGTTTTTTACTTGTTTTTTTAGCTGGCTTAACTTTTACTTTCCCCTTTTTCACGTAACACCCTCTTTTCATTTAGACGCTATAACAAAATGTGTTAGCACTAAGGCTAACACATAACTTATCATTATTCATTATAGCATCTTTTTTGTCTGTTGATAAGTGGATTTTGTAGTATTGTTCCCGGTTGGAGCTCAGGATTAAGATAATCCAAAGGATTTGTCGAGTATATTCGCTCGATTATTTGGGTGTCTCCTATTATTTTTGTAAGGATTAGTTGATTTTTATAGGTCACTTCTTCATATTTAACATCTGCTAGCTCACTATTGTCAATTGCTAGTATTGAGTAGTGCATTAAGCATCCTCCTTATCTTTGGCCTGGCCGTCTATTAGAGCGTAGAGCTTCTCCATTGCCGCACTTAGGCCACCGACCTCATCAATCAACTGTTCTTCAACAGCCTGTTCTCCAATAAGAATTGTTCCAACATCTTTGGCGAGTTTTCCCGTATCTAGCATCAGTTCCTTAAATCTTTCTTGGGTAATATTAGAATGGTTAGACACAAAGGCTATAATTCGGTCTTGCATTTTATCAAAAAACTCAAAGGTCTGTGCAACCCCTATGACCGTTCCGCTCATCCTAACAGGGTGAACTGTCATGGTTGCACTGGGGGTTATAAAGGAATAGTCTGCTGCTACGGCTAGGGGAACCCCTATAGAATGTGCACCCCCTAGAACCAGAGATACGACAGGCTTGCCGATTGATGTTAATAGTTCTGCTAAGGCAAGGCCAGCCTCCACATCCCCCCCTACAGTATTTAGGACTAACAAAAAACCCTTAACTTTTGGGTTTTCCTTTAGTGCAATGACCTGGGGAATGATGTGTTCATATTTTGTTGTTTTGTTTTGGGGTGGCATCGTTACATGCCCCTCTATTTGACCAATTATCTGGATGCAGTGGATAGGGCTTTCATACTCGTCATTTTCAGGAAGTGGCATTTGGCCAAATTCCTTAATTGTTTCTGTGGACTCATCTATTATTTCTTCTTCATTTTTTCCCATAATTAACCCTCTTTCTTCCTAAAATATCGTACTATATCTTAGTATGTTAGAAAAGAGGGTTTAATATTCTTTTTTAGTTATAGGATTTAAAAATAGGTTGTAACTGCTCATAGTCTAATGCTTTTTCTATGGTTTCTGGAATCAGGTCCATATGAGCAACCAAAGAATTTGGTTTGTTTAAATAATTATCTTGGCCCAAAGGCACAAAGAAAATATTAGACGTGTTATTAAGGGCACCAATGTTTTTTAAATTTAAGCCTAGTCCGTCATTAGTAGCTAAAGCAATAATAACTGGTTTTTGATTTCTTGACATGCCCTTGGCTGCCATGGTCACAACTGTATCTGTAATGGCACACGCCATTTTCGCCATTGTATTTCCGGTACAAGGGGCAATTAAAATCGCATCAATTATAGCCTTAGGCCCCAAAGGCTCTACATCTACAATGGTATTAATAATCTTTCTTCCTGAAATATTCTCGAGTCTTGAAATAAAAGCATTGGCATTACCAAACCTTGTATCAGTTTTGTATGAATTCTCAGACATAATAGGAAAAACCTCTACACCTAGTTCAACCAATTTTTCTATTTCTTTAAAAACAACATCATAGGTACAGTAGGACCCACAAAGTGCTACACCTAACTTAAGGCCTTTTAAACTCATAAGATAACCCCCATATCACTATATGCATTTAGTATTGTATCAAATATAATCTTTGCCGCTGTTTCTGGTGCTACCTTGCCAGGTAAACTTTGCCCATCTACAACCCTTATTCCAAGCCTTTTTGTTGCCTCTAAATCTATTCCTCCTGGTTTTGAGGCAAGTTCAATAAGAAGGCAATCTTTTTTTAGCTTCATTAACTTTTTCTGGTCTAAAATTATTGACGGTATGGTATTAAAGATAAAATCATACTCCCCTATAAAATTTGTTAAATCCCTAAGCGCTATAGGCCTATAGCCATAGCTTTCAATGTAAGCTAAATCTGATAGGGAACGTGCCTCTACACTTAAATCTGCTCCTATTCCCTTAAGCATTTGAGCTAATACCTTCCCACACCGCCCAAAGCCTAATACAATGCACTTACTGCCGTGTAGGGTAATCTCACTATTTTCCATTGCATATTGCAAAGCACCCTCCGCTGTAGGGATTGCATTAGCTACCCTTATAAAATAATTATTTTAAAAATGAGAATAAAAAAGAGCCTCTTGTGTAATAATACTTTTGAAGTAGGAAATAACAAAATTAAGGAGTGATTTTATGGCAAATTTAAATCAGTTAGAGTTACAGCATATTAGGCATATGGTTGGCGCCCATGGGACTGTAGCAAACAAATTAGAGGCAATGTCTCAGCAGTGTAACGATCCTCAGATAAAGCAAATGTTGCATGATGACGCCCAAGATGCAAAAAACAGCAAGCAAAAATTAATGACTTTTTTAGGCTAGGAGGCCACGTAAATGACTGAAAAAGATATAATAAACGATTATTTAAGTATGATTAATGGAAGTTTATCCGGGTACGCTAGTACCATTGCCCAAACAGACAATCCTCAGCTTAGACAGACTTTTCAACAAATGAGGGATAACGATGAACAACGCCAATATAAGATTTACCAAACAGCCAAACAAAAAGGTTACTATAAGCCAGCTTGCGAGGCACCTCAAAATGAAATTAACACCCTAAAATCCGAATTAGCAATGGGATAGAACCCTTAAGGGGCAGGACATCCTGCCCTTTATTGTTACTAAAATTACTGCGTCTAGCATATAGTGTTATAGAACAATCAATAAGGAATGAGCCAAGTGAAAATAGCCATATACGCACGTAAAAGTAAAATCACCCAAAAAGGCGACTCTACTTTCAATCAAATTGAGTGTTGTAAGGATTACGCTCTGAAGTCTTTTATGACTATCTCAGAAATTGTTACCTACAATGATGAGGGGTTTTCAGGTGCTAGCACAAATAGGCCTATGTTCAAACAAATGATGGCAGATGCAAAGCATCAGAAATTCAATATTCTTATATGTTACCGATTAGATAGGATTTCTCGCAATATTGCCCAATTTTCAAATACATATGAAATACTCCAAAAATACAAGATTGAATTTGTTTCCGTTAAGGAGCAATTTGACACATCAAGCCCTATTGGTAGAGCGATGTTAAACATTGCTATGGTATTTGCTCAGCTTGAGCGTGAAACCATTGCTGAGCGTATTAGAGACAATATGCATGGGCTTGCTTCCTCTGGCAGGTGGCTAGGTGGTACTTGTCCTACGGGTTTTAAAAGTGAAGCCATAGAATATTATGACCAAAAGCTTAATAAAAAAAAGATGTATAAACTCTCCCCTATACCTGAAGAAATAAATCTTATTCGAATGATTTTTAATAGTTTTCTAACGTTAAAAAAATTAAGGCGTGTTGAAAGTTATCTATTAGATCTAGGAATAAAGACAAAAAACAATTGCTCTTTTTCAGCTGCCACCATAAAAGATATTTTAATTAATCCCGTTTATGCTTATGCAGACCAGCAGATTTACAACTATTTTATATGCCTAGGAGCAAATGTTTACGGTAAATTTAGTGATTATACCGGAATATACGGAACAAGTGCCTACAATAGGACAGACCAAAGTAATAAACCTTCAAAAATAAATAGTATTGATCAATGGATCATTTCTATTGGAAAACATCCTGGTATTGTATCTGGTAAGGAATGGATAAGTGTTCAAAAAATTCTTTTAAAGAATTCTAAAACGCGGTTTTTGTAGGGATAGCATTACGGATAGCCATATCGTCCCTTTCTAAGAGGTCAATATAGGTTAACCCATACTCAGTTAAGTGCTTTTGTATTTTTTCTGTTAGCCTACCCGCCATAAATATTTGACGTGTATTCATTACTTTTAACACGTCTTCTACTGTAACTTTACCTTCATAGTATCTTGTAAATAAATCCTTATCGTTTTGGGAACATGGGATTGGACCTATAACAATATTTGAGAATTTCACGGCCTCTTCTAAACTATTACACTGCTTTACCAGTGGGTTAACCACTACATTTGAAAATCCAAACATATTCACACTGTAGCCATGATCTATTAAATAATTACAGAGTTTTATTTGCCGCCTATCCCCCCCTATAACTGAAAAAGATATTTTTTCAAATTTCATGTTCTTCACCTCCGGCTATAAAATGGAACATTCGATAGTATACTGTATGAATTTGGCGTTTTTATTGTGCTTGTATTAGATCATCTGCTAGTTACAGGAAAAAATATAAATAAAAAAGCACAGTTCCTAGGAACCATGCTATACACCTTTATTTGCCTGTATGACCTAAGCCACCATCTTGGCGCTCAGTATTTTCTAAGTTTTCTTCTATCTGAAAGACAACACATTCAACTTTATTAATAACCATTTGAGCTATTCGGTCTCCTCTACTAATTATAAAGTCTTTATCACCAAAATTAATCATAATAATTTTAATTTCGCCTCTATAATCTGAATCAATGGTTCCTGGGCTATTAACTAGCCCAATGCCATACTTTGCAGCTAGTCCACTTCTTGGACGTATTTGAGCCTCGTAGCCTTCTGGAATTGCAACGGCAATACCTGCTGGAATCACTTTTATCTCGCCAATGCCTAGGGTCACCATATCTAAAATGTTAGCGTACAGGTCCATACCTGCTGCACCTTGGGTCATATACTTTGGTAAGGGTAAGTCCTTTGCATCATCCGTTTGTTTAATCTTCAGGGTTACTTGGGTCACAATTTGTCATCCTTTCGAGATTATTGAGATGTATCTCCGTCTCTGGATATTAAGGCTTTACGTGAAAGCTTAAAGCGGTTTTGTCTATCGATTTCCAGTACTTTAACCATAATTGTATCGCCAGTGGTTAAAACATCTTCGACTTTAGCAATTCTCTCATGAGCAATTTCTGATATATGAAGAAGTCCTTCTTTTCCTGGGAGTATTTCTATAAAAGCACCAAAATCAGTAATATTCTTTACTGTACCTTCATAGATTTGCCCTTCTTCAACATCCCTGGTAATTCCTTCAATAAATTCAATTGCTGCTGCCACCTTTGTTTCATCTGTAGCACATATAAACACTCTTCCGTCATCTTCAATATCTATTTTAACGCCTGTTTCATCAATAATTTTGTTGATCATACGACCTTTTGGTCCTATAACCTCACTGATTTTTTCTGGTTTAATATTAATTTGAATAATTTTTGGTGAGTGCTTGGAAACTTCTTTTCTTGGCTCGGGAATTACTTTGAGCATGACATCATCAATAATCATATCTCGCGCAATTTTAGTCTGCTCAAGAGCACCTTTAATTATTTCTTTTGTAAGGCCTTGAATCTTCATGTCCATTTGGATAGCTGTAATTCCTTTATGTGTTCCAGCAACTTTAAAGTCCATATCGCCGTAGAAGTCTTCCAGTCCTTGAATGTCAGTTAGTAATACAAAATCATCATCTGTTTCTCCTGTTACAAGTCCTACAGAGATTCCAGCTACCGCTGCCTTGATCGGAACCCCCGCGGCCATAAGTGATAATGAAGATGCACATATACTAGCTTGTGATGTAGAGCCATTAGACGTTAATATTTCTGATACTGTACGAATGGCATATGGGAAATCATCAGTGCTTGGTAAGACAGGCATTAATGCTTTCTCAGCTAAGGCGCCGTGGCCAATATCACGTCTTCCTGGTCCCCTGGATGCTCTTGCCTCACCAACTGAGTATGGTGGGAAGTTGTAGTGGTGCATATATCTCTTGGATACATCTAACTCATCTAAACCATCTATTCTTTGTATTTCTGTCAGTGGTGCAAGTGTTGTAACCGTTAACACTTGTGTTTGTCCACGTGAGAACATACCCGTCCCATGAGTTCTTGGTAAAATATCTACTTCTGCACTAAGGGCTCTGATTTCATCAAGGCGTCTACTATCAGGACGTTTACCATCTTTTAGGATCATACGACGTACTGTTTGTTTCTCGAATTCGTGGAATACCTCTTCAAAATAGGCTATATGTTCTTCTTTTCCCTCTAGTTTCTCCATAACAACATCCGTTAAAGCTTTAAGTTGTTTTTGTCTTGTTTCCTTGTCATCTGTTAAAACTGCTTCTTCCATAGGCTTATCCCCAATAAGAGCGACTATTTCATTATAAATATCTTGAGGAAGAGACATAATCTCATAGCCAGCTTTTTCTTTACCTACTTCATCTTTTATGTTTTGGATAAAATTAACTACTTTTTGGTTTTCTTCATGGGCTAGCATAATTCCGTCATATACGATTTCATTAGATAGTTCATTAGCAGATGCTTCAATAGCCATTACTTTATCTTTTGTGGATGATACTGTTAGTACCATATCACTTATTTCTCTTTCTTCAAGGTTAGGGTTAATAACATACTCCCCGTCTACATAACCTATTTGTACTGATCCTAGAGGACCTGCAAATGGGACATCTGAGATATCAAGTACAACGGATGCACCAATCATTGCAGCTACTTCTGGGTTACAATCTTGATCAACTGACATAACCATAAGTGTCAAAACAACATCGTTACGGTAGTCCCCTGGGAAAAGTGGACGTAGTGGACGGTCAATAACACGTGATGTTAGTACTGCGTGGTCTGATGGTCTTGCTTCTCTTTTTAGAAATCCACCTGGAATTTTACCAACTGCATACATTTTTTCCTCGTAGTTAACCTGAAGCGGGAAAAAATCAATTCCTTCTCTTGGTGCATCACTTGCAACAACTGTCGCAAGAACTACTGTATCCCCGTATCTAACCATTGCTGCCCCATTGGCAAGTCCTGCAACTTTACCAACTTCTACTTCTAGCTTTCTACCAGCTAGGTCCATCGAATAGGTTTTTATCATATACTTTCTCCTTTTTATATCTATCTTTATATGTGTAAATTATCATAAATTATTATTGCATTGTAAAAAAAGAGCGGTTGTCGCCGCTCTTTTTTGGTGGTTGGATTATTTTCTGATTCCTAAATCTACAATTAGTGTACGATATTTTGCAACATCAGTTTTAATTAAGTAGTTAAGTAATCCTCTTCTTTGTCCTACCATCATTAAAAGACCTCTACGTGAGTGGTGATCTTTTTTGTGTGTACGTAGGTGATCTGTCAGGTGGTTAATTCTCTCTGTTAAAAGTGCGATTTGCACTTCTGGAGAGCCTGTATCCCCTTCTGCTCTACCATATTTAGCAATAATTTCTTGCTTACGTTCTTTTGTCATTTTAAAATCCTCCTTATAATTATATAATCGCCTATTGCTAAGAATTGGTTGGAGTATCCAGTTACCGAGCAATGGCTGTCTACCACTAGTTATTATATCATATCCATTTTTCTTTGTAAATGAATACTTACATCTCTTTTATATATTTGAGTGCAACACACTTGTCCTTATTCATCTGATCCATCAGTTCTGCCAAAGAATTAAATTTTCTTTCAGCCCTTACATGCTTTAAAAGTTCAATGGTTACGTTCTCACCATATACATCTTCAGTGAAATCAAAAATGAATGTTTCTACCATTTTTTCTTTTCCATTTACTGTAGGATTATTCCCTATGTTAGTAAGGCTATGGTACATCTTACCTAAAATATGCGTCTTACTTATATAAACCCCATTAGGTGGCAAGACTTTAATCTCATCCGGCAAAAGGTTAATCGTCGGAAATCCTAGGGTACGTCCAAGTTGTTTTCCTTTGACAATAGTTCCTTTGACCCTATAAGGTTGACCTATAAGCTTGCTTGCTAAGGCTATATCCCCCTTTAAGATTAAGTCCCGAATCAAAGTGCTAGATACAATTGTATTTCCTTCTCTAACCTCATTAACAGCATATACTTCAAAACCAAACTCTTTACCGAGTTTTTCCATAAATCCAACGTCACCTTCTTGGTTTCGACCAAAAAAATAATTATTACCAACAATCACTGCCTTACAATTTAGTTTTTCTAAAAGAATATTCGTTACAAAGTTCTCAGCACTTTTTTTCCCAAATTCTAAATCAAATGGATATTCCACATAAATATCTATTCCAAGTTTATCAATTCGATCTTTTTTTTCTTCTCTCGTCATTAATAAAGGTTTAGGGTTGTTCCCTAAGACCCATGTAGGATGTGGATAAAAAGAAAATAGTACTATTTTCATGTTTTTATCTTTTCCTATTTTTTTGGCCACCTGAAAAAGTTCTTGATGGCCTATGTGTATCCCATCAAAATTTCCTAGGATAACCACACTATCTTCTAATAGTTTTATATTTTTTACACCATATATATGTTTCATATTGTAGACTCCTACTATACAATCCTATTATATACCACGGGATAAAAATATCTTTTCTGGGGTAAAATAGATATTGGATTCTATTTGCTTGATTTTATAAATACCTATAAACTTTTCTTCACAATCATATATTCTCACCCTATCATGAAGGGTTTTATCTATGTTTTCTATTATTAAATCCTCTTTTAATTGATTTCCATTGTATAGAAACTTATTACCACTAGATTTCACATGTAATCCTGGCAACTCTAAAAACAGTTGGTCTGTTTTTATTAAACAAGATTTAATATTGTTTTCTCTTTTAAGCTCTTCTAATTGGGACAAGGTAATGCTACTTGCCATATCAAAATCTCCTACTTGTGTTCTTTGTAAAGATTTCATATGTGCCCCAGTGCCAAGGGCTTGGCCTATATCTTTACACAATGTCCTGATATAGGTTCCTTTTGAACACTTAACATCGATGATAAATTCACTGGCCGAAATATAGTCTATGATCTGACAATCATAAATCATTATTTCTCTAGACTTACGTTCAACGGTTATACCTTCCCTTGCGAGTTCGTATAATTTCTTACCATTGACTTTAAGGGCAGAGTACATGGGTGGTGTTTGCATACACCTTCCCACAAAGGACCCTACAACCTTTTGGATTTCTTCTTTTGTAACATTTACTGGTCTTTGTTCTAAAATTTCTCCTGTTGCATCTTCCGTTGTCGTTGTCACACCTAAAGCAACTGCCGCAACATAGCGTTTATCCTTATTCGTCAAAAGTTCAGACGCTTTAGTTGCTACGCCAACACAGATAGGAAGCACACCTTCTGCTTCCGGGTCTAATGTGCCAGTATGGCCTATTCTCTTCATCTGGAGTATTCCACGCGCCTTAGCTACAACGTCATGAGACGTATACCCAAGTTCTTTGTAAATATTAATAATACCGTTCACATTTATTGCTCCTTACTTAAAAAGTTTCTTGAGTAAAGGGGTAATTTTCTCTTTTGCCTCTTCAAGGCTTCCATAAATTGTGGCCCCTGCTGCCTTCTTATGACCACCACCACCAAATTTCTTAGCAACTTCACAGATATCATATGGATCTTCAGATCTCATACTTACTTTTACTTCACCCTCTGATTTTTCATATAAGAAAAGAGCTACTTTACTATCTTTAACATTTTTAAGGACATTAACGATTCCGCCTGTACCTTCCACATCATCACTATACTGTTTAATTTCTGCTAGTGATAATACCGATATTATTAGGGCATTATCATAGTAACTTTCCATATTCCTTATTGCTGCCCCTTGCAACTGCATTGACAGTAATGATTGGGCATAAAACATCATTTGAATAATACTTGAAAAATCAAAAGACTGTTTTAATAAATCTGAAGCAACTGCTAAAGTTTTGGGTGTTGTATTGCTATGTTTAAAGGCTGCCGTATCATAGACTATCCCTGTATAGATTGCCTCAGCCATTTTCGGGTCTAAATTGGTCTTTGATGCTTTGTATATATTAAAGACAATTTCACTTGCTGATGACGCTTTTGAATCAACATGGTTGTATTTACTATAAACAGTATTACTAATATGGTGATCCACATTCCATGAAATCTCTGCATTATCGTGGGCAAGCTTAAATTCGCCTAATCTATCTATACCTGCACAATCTAAGGCAATAAATAAGTCACATTCCTTTTCTGGTATTTCTTGTAATACATTAACATGGCCTAGTAAGTAGTTATACCGCTCATCTATTTTTTCAAGTAAAATAGAATACTCTTTCCCCATTTGATCTAAAATATGCCCCATTGCAGTACAAGCCCCAATGGCGTCACCATCCGGGCTTACATGTCCTGCAACTAAAATATATGAGGCTTTTTGAATGTGTTTAATTAAATCTTCAAATAAATCCATTCTTATTTCTCGCTCTCTTTCATCACTTCATCAATCTTTTTAAACATTTTAGCACTATACTCCATGGAATTATCGAGTTCAAACAGTAATTCCGGTGTATTTCTGAGATTAACCTTACGCGCAAGTTCTCGCCTGATGAAGCCATTTGCTGTTTTTAACCCTTGCATAACTTCTGCTCTTTTATTATCATCTGCTAGTATGCTAACGTATATTTTAGCTGTTTTAAGATCATTGGTTGCATCAACTTCTACCACTGAGATCAGAACGTCTTGTACTCTAGGGTCTTTTATACCACTATTGATTGTTTCTGATACTACTTTTTTTATTTCTTCGTTAATACGAATCATTCTTTGACTTGCCATTTTATTCACCAACCTATCTTGGAATTTCATCCATTATGAACGCCTCAACAATGTCGCCTTCTTTAACATCATTAAATCTTTCAAACATAAATCCACATTCATATCCTGTGCTTACTTCTTTGGCGTCATCTTTAAAGCGTTTTAGGGATGATAAGGTACCTTCATGGACAACAATACCATCTCTAACAATTCTAATTTGTGAGTTACGTGTTATCTTACCATCTAATACGTGTGACCCTGCAACTGTACCCATACTTGATATTTTAAATGTTTGGCGAATTTCCGCATGACCAATTACTTTTTCCTGGTATATTGGATCTAGCATCCCCTTCATAGCAGCTTCAATATCTTCGATGGCATTATAAATAACTCTGTATAAGCGAATATCAACTTCTTCATGGTCTGCAACTGATCTTGCACCTGAATCTGGTCGCACGTTAAACCCAATAATAATTGCATTAGATGCGGACGCTAAGATAACATCAGATTCTGTTACTGCACCGACACCACCATGAATAATTCTAACGCGAACTTCTTCATTGGTTAATCTTTCTAAACTTTGGCGTACTGCTTCTACAGACCCTTGAACGTCTGCTTTTACAATAATATTAAGATCTTTTACTTTACCTTCTTGAATTTGGGTAAATAGATCATCTAGTGATACTTTACTAGGTGTATTGATTGTAAGTTGATTCCTACCTTGTACTTTAACCTTTTCTGATACTTGCCTTGCATGTTTATCACTTGCAGCCACATAGAACATATCACCTGCTGTCGGTACTTCTGATAGACCTAAAATCTCTACTGGCATTGATGGCGTTGCTTTTTTAACTGATTTACCTTTGTCGTCTACCATGGCACGAATTCTTCCGTATGCCAGTCCTGCAACAATAGGGTCTCCTACTTTTAAGGTTCCTTCTTGTACAAGTACAGTGGCTACTGGTCCACGCCCCTTGTCTAGTTCAGACTCAATAATAGTTCCTCTTGCTTTTTTGTTAGGATTTGCTTTATACTCGTTCATTTCTGCAACCAGTAAAATCATCTCAAGCAATGTATCTAGTCCATCCCCTTGTAATGCAGATACTGGTACACAAATCGTTTCTCCGCCCCATTCCTCTACAAGGAGGCCATGATCCGCAAGTTCTTGCTTGACACGGTCAGGGTTTGCACTTGGCTTATCCATTTTGTTAATTGCTACAATAATTTGGATACCTGCTGCCTTAGCATGATTGATTGCCTCTACTGTTTGGGGCATAACACCGTCATCTGATGCAACAACCAAGATTGCGATATCTGTAACCTGAGCACCTCGCATTCTCATTGCTGTAAAAGCCTCATGACCTGGTGTATCTAAGAAAGTTACTTGTTGATCTCCTACGGCAATTGTTGACGCTCCGATGTGCTGAGTGATCCCTCCTGCTTCCCTTTCTGTTACTTTACTTGAACGAAGAGCATCTAATAAGGATGTCTTACCGTGGTCAACGTGGCCCATAACAACCACAACAGGTGGGCGTGAAACTAAATCCTCATCCTTATCTGGCTCTTGGGTAAAGATTTCTTCTAAAAGATCAACGGTTTCTTCTAGTTCTAACAAAATATCTAGCTCTTCTGCTAAAGCTGACGCTGTATCGAAATCTATTTCTTGATTGATTGTAGCCATAATACCTTTTTCCATAAGAGATGTAATTAATACAACAGCTGTGGTATCTAATTTTTCCGCTAAATCTTTAACTGCAATTGTAGCAGGAATCTCTATAACAAGAAGTTCTTCTTCTTCTATTACTTCCTCAGGCTCTTCTATCTTGGTATCTGCTTCTATCGTTGTTTTATTTGTCATATTTTGGGATTCTTCCTTGCTTATCTGATTATTTTTGTCTTGTTCTTTGTTATAGTGCTTAATAATTGTGTCCGCTTGTTCTTTTTCCAATGTACTCATGTGACTATGTACATTGATATCATAACTTTTAAGTTTTTCTATGACTTCTTTACTGCTTACCTCTAATTGTTTAGCCAATTCATATACTCTAACTTTTGACATTAAGCCACCTCCATTTACTCAGTGCTTTGCTTGATCAATTCTGCAACTTTGTATGCTAATTTGTCATCTGTAACTGCTATAGATGCTCTTGCAACTTTCCCAATTGCATTACCAAGTGTCTGTTTTGTTCCAAATACTACTAGTGGAACATCTTTATAGCGACACTTGTCATTGAACTTTTTATTTGTATTTTTTGATGCGTCCTCTGCCAAAATTACTAAATATGCTTCGTTATTTTTTATTGCTATCTCACAGGCTTGTTCTCCCGAAGCAAGTTTTCCTGCTTTTTGGCAAATCCCAATAAGCCCATATATTTTTTTATTCATTTTTGCTTAACTCGTTTCTTAAGGATTCATATATTTCTTTTGAAATTTTCATTTTAAAGGAGCGTTCTAACCCTCTTGATTCTTCTGCTTTATTTAAACAGTTAAGATCAGGACAAACATATGCCCCCCTACCTGACTTTTTCCCAGTAAAGTCAAGGTTTATTTCCCCTATTGTATCCTTTACTACCCGAATCATTTCCCGTTTATCTTTCATCTCTTGACAACCAGTACATTTACGTAGGGGTAGCTTTCTTGGTTTTAGCATTATACCACTCCTTAATACTTTTTAGTCTTGTGGATCCTCTATCTGTGTTATGCTTGTTTCACTTTTAATGTCAATCCGCCAGTTGGTTAATTTAGCCGCTAGCCTAGCATTTTGTCCTTCTTTGCCAATGGCAAGTGAAAGCTGGTAATCTGGAACAATTACTGTGGCATTATGTTCTTCCTCATTTAAAACAACATCTATTACTTTAGAAGGACTAAGGGCTGCAGCAATAAATACTTTCGGATCTTCGTTCCACTTAATAATATCGATCTTTTCGCCGCCTAGTTCATCCACGATAATATTAACCCTTTGTCCATTTTGTCCAACACAAGCACCTACTGGATCAACATCTGTTTCGTTAGAATGAACAGCTATTTTAGTTCTAGATCCTGCCTCACGTGCAATACTCTTGATTTCTACAATGCCTTCTGAGACCTCTGTCACCTCATGCTCAAATAACCTTTTTACAAGTTCTGGGTGATTACGTGAAACCATCACTTGGGGGCCTTTACTACCTTTACTTGCTCCTTTTACTTCTAAAATATAAAATATCATGCGCTGGCCATGATTATATTCTTCTCCTGCAACCTGGTCTGCTTGCATAAGGGCTGCTTCTGTTTTTTCTAGCTCCACAACAACCATTTTCTTCTCTGTCCGCAGGACAAGCCCGCTAATAATATCTTGTTCTTTGGCAACGTATTGGTTATAGATCATTTCTCTGCCCGCTTCTCTGATCCTTTGGGTTACAACTTGTTTAGCATTTTGAGCGGCAATTCTACCAAAATTCTTAGGCGTAACATCAACAACCGCAATATCACCTGGTTGATGAGTAGGACTTATTCCAATTGCTTCTGATAGTCTTATTTGACCAGATTCGCTTTCTAAAAGGTCATCTTCAACAACTTCCTTTTGGGCATATACTTTTACTTTTCCTGTTTTTCTATTAATCTGTGCGTGTACGTTTTGAGAAGGACTAAAATCCTTTTTACAAGCTGTAACAAGCGATGATTCAATGGCCTCGAATAATATTTCCTTATCGATCCCTTTGTCATTTAAAATTTGTTCTAACGCATTGATGAATTCGTTATTCATCTTTGATCCTCCCTGTTTGCAAATAACAATCTATTGTTATTATCATGTGATTTAAAATATAATTGCAAGTCTTGCTATTGCGATGCCTTTAAGGTTGAAACTCATTGTTTCATCTTCCTCAGTAACAATGGTTACAACATCATCTTTAAACCCTTGCAATTCTCCTTGGTATTCTTTTTGATTATTGACAGCCTGAAATAGTTTTATTTCAATAATTTTTCCTATAGAACGATTAAAGTCTGCCTCTTTTTTTAGTGGCCTATCAAGTCCTGGTGAACTAACCTCTAATATATATGCGCCTTTAATAGGATCTTTTTCATCTAAAATGACCTCTAAGGTTTTGCTGACTTTTTCACAATCTAGAACAGTTATACCGCCTGGCTTATCAATGTAGACACGCAGATACCATGTAGTTCCTTCCTTAATATACTCTACATCTACTACTTCATATTTGTACTCTAATGCAATTGGTTCTAAATAAGAAGCCACAGTAGATTCTATATGTTTTTTACTCATAATCTCATCCTTTCTTTCTCTATAGCTTACCACTATGATTTTTGTCTATACATTTATAGTGGTTTTACTCTCAGACAAATAGAAAGAGTGGGCATGTACCCACTCTTCTCCCACGTATATATTCTTGCATAAATTATAATACTTTTTCACTAAAATTGCAAGTTTAATATATTTTAGAAGAAACTAAGCTGACTTGTTTCTTGGATACCTTGTAACATGTTGTTCGCTTTCATTAATTCTACGGTGGTTTTACTAGCTTTTGTTCTTTCCCTAAATTGCTCTAAAGAAAGAAACTCTCCCTCATCTCTTGCAATAACAATATTATCAGCCACCCTGTCTCCAAGCCCTTGAAGTGTGTTAAATGGTGGTAGTATTCCTTCAGGTGTGACAAGAAATTTCCTAGCAGCAGATTCATAGAGATCCATGTCTTTAAATGTAATGCCTCTGGCATACATCTCTCTGACAACTTCAAGAACCGTTAGGGTATCTTTTTCTGTGGCTGTTGGCTTTTGAATACTTTCTAAAGCATCTATTTCATATTGGACCTTTTCAGGCCCTTTACACATTAAGCCATAGTCAAAAGCTTTTGCACGTATTGAAAAATAGGTGGCATAGAAACACTCTGCATGATGAACTTTGTAATAAGCTATTCTAAAGGCCATCATTACATATGCCGCTGCATGGGCTTTAGGAAACATGTACTTAATTGTTTTACATGATTCAATATACCAGTTAGGTACCCCCGCCGCCGCCATGTGTTCTTCTTGCTCTTGGGTCAAGCCTCTCCCCTTACGGACCGATTCCATAATAACAAAGGCCTCTGATTTTTCTACGCCTTGCAAAATCAGATAAACCATAATATCATCCCTCGTTGAAATAACCTCAGCTAGAGTAGCTGTTCCAGATCTGACCAAATTCTGAGCATTATTTAACCATACGTCTGTTCCATGGGAAAGACCTGAAATTCTAATAAGTTCTGAAAATGTTGTTGGCTTTGTATCAACTAACATCTGCCTTACGAATTTCGTTCCAAATTCTGGAACCGCCAAAGACCCTACTTTGCTATCAATATCTTTAGCCTCTATTCCAAGGGCCTTAGTAGATGTAAATAGTGACATGGTTTCTTTATCATCCAAAGGAATAGTCGTCGCATCAACACCTGTTAAATCTTCTAGCATCCGAATAATCGTTGGATCGTCATGGCCAAGAACATCTAACTTAAGTAGGCACTCACTAATGGAATGATAATCAAAATGGGTTGTGGTTATGGTTGATTTCATATCATTAGCCGGCCTTTGAAGGGGTGAAAAATTATGAATATCATTATCCGTTGGAACAACAATTTGCCCTCCCGGGTGTTGCCCTGTGGTTCTCTTAATTCCAACACACCCTTGTATCAGTCTTGCTGTTTCTGCCCTCGTGGCAACAATGTCTTTGTCATCTAAATATTTTTTTACAAAACCAAAGGCCGTTCGCTCTGCAAGAGTCCCTATGGTTCCGGCTTTAAAAACATGAGAACTGCCAAATAACTCTTCTGTGTGGGCATGAG
>CAZLPH010000001.1:0-7881 GCA_964561345.1 uncultured Candidatus Epulonipiscium sp. | reverse complement strand
AAAAGTTAAGGTCAATATCTGGCTCTTTATCTCCATCAAATCCTAAGAACGTTTCAAATGGTATATCATGTCCTTCTTTTATAAGCTGAGTCCCACACTTAGGGCAATCCTTATCAGGCATATCACATCCCGAGCCCCCAGCAAAGGAAACAACAATATCTGATTCGAAATCTGAGTACTTACACTCTTTATTTGGACATATATAATGTGGCACCAAAGGATTTACTTCTGTTATACCTGCCATGGTGGCTGCAAATGAAGACCCAACTGACCCCCTAGACCCAACTAAATATCCTTCTTCTAGAGATTTCCAAACAAGCTTTTGGGAAATAATATATAATACAGCAAATCCATTGTCTATAATAGACTTAATCTCCCTGTCTAATCGTTCTTGAACAGGCCCAGGTAACACGTCACCATAGATCTCCCTTGCCCTATTATAAGTAATCCTTGTTAACTCTTCCTCTGATCCTTCAAGGCTGGGCGGAAATGTTGCTTCTGGAACGGGCACGATAGCGTCTACAGAATCTGCAATTATATTTGTGTTGGTGATAACAACTTCATAAGCTTTTTGGGGCCCTAGATAAGTAAACTCATCTAACATTTCTTTTGTTGTTCTTAAATATAGAGGCGGCTGGTTGTCAGCATCATCAAAGCCCTGCCCCTTCATAATGATTCGTCTAAATATTTCATCTTCTGGGTCTAAAAAGTGGGTATCACATGTTCCTACAACTAGCTTATTGTATTTCTCCCCTAAGGCAACAATCTTTTTATTAATATTAATTAAGGTTTGTTCTGATTCTACAATACCTTTATCAATCATGAATTGATTATTTTTGAGGGGCTGAATTTCAAGATAATCATAAAAGTTCACAATTTGTTCAATTGTATCATCTGGATTATTTTGAAGTATGGCCTTATAAAGCTCTCCTGCTTCACATGCCGTCCCAAGTATTAACCCTTCTCTATGGTTTAAAATTTCACTTTTTGGTATCCTAGGGGTTCTAAAAAAGTAATCAATATGAGATTTTGTTATTAATTGATATAGATTTTTAAGACCTTCTTGAGATTTCGCCAAAATAATACCGTGATAAGGATGCAATTGTTTTGCATCAATTTTATCACTGACAAAACTATTAATATGCTTAATATACTTTACATCTTTTTCTTTTAGCATTTCTACAAATATTTGAAATATTTCTGCTGTGGCTTTTGCATCATCAACTGCCCTGTGATGATTTTCAAGGCTAACACCTAAATCCTCTGCAATTAGATTTAACCTATGCCGGCGCAAATGTGGCAAGAGTGTCCTAGATAAACCTAATGTATCAATAACACTATTATAAATAACAAGGCCCATCTCATCTGCAAAATAACGGATAAATCCCATATCAAATCCTGAGTTATGAGCAACTAGGCATGCGTCACCAATAAATTTTAGAAAATCTTTTAGAACCTCCTCAACTGGCGGCGCCCCTCTTACCATTTCATCTGTAATGCCAGTTAATTTTACTATTTTTTCTGGGATATTAACCCCCGGGTTTACAAGTGCCTGAAATTCATCAATCATTTCACCATCTTTAATTTTTATGGCGCCAATTTCAGTTATTTTGTTGGCACCTGGCTTTAGACCTGTGGTTTCAATATCAAACACAACAAATGTATCATTTAGAGTTTGCTCTTTTGGGCTTTGAACAACTGCCCCTAGATCATCAACAACATATGCCTCTACACCGTATATGATTTTAATCCCATGTTTTTTAGCGGCAGCTGCAGCCTCAGGAAATGCCTGTACAACGCCATGATCTGTAATTGCTATGGCCTTGTGACCCCACTTAGCCGCTTGCTCAACAAGGTCAGCTGCAGAGTGGGTAGCATCCATTCGGCTCATTTGTGTATGGAGATGCAATTCAACTCGCTTATTTGTCTCAAAATCTTGACGTCTTTTTTTAAAGTCACCAATTTGCACAATATCCCTAGCCATAATAACACGCTCACGCATATAGGTATCGAATTCTACCCTGCCACGGATACGGAAACAACCCCCTTTTTTAATACGCCCCTGAACTTCATTTTCGAAGACATCCTTTTTTATAAAAAACTTCACAGTCATGGAGTTTGTTAAATCCGTTATATCAAAAGTAACAATATATTTATTGCCCTTAATTTCCCTAGATTCCACCGCTATTATTTGTCCTTCAATGATGCCCTGTGTTACCTCATCATTAATTGAGTCTATTGACATGACATCATCTTTGATTGGCTTGCCTATAACTTGCGGAGTAATAGGTCTGCCTTCATCACTGACAATTTCCGGTCTATTACAAGATAAGGCTAAGGTGCTTTCGATGGCTTCTTCTAATAACTTTTCTGATTCAGATACCCCATCAACAACTTCACATTGCTCACTCCAGCTTACCCTAAGTTTTAAACTTGTTAAATCTTCAATTGTTTGTTCAATCAAAGATTTAAAATTTCGTTTTTTAATATAAAAATAATATGACTCTGTAATATTAATAATCAAATTATCCTGTTCAAGTTCCCACTCAGATTCTTCTAACATACAAGAAGCTAAAGGGCTACTGCTTGCTGTTTTTTTTAAGATTTGATGCCAGGCTTTTGCTACTTGGTCATGTATTTCCTCCTGGCTAAAAGATGCTATATTTCTTTTAGGTGGTAGGAGTGTAATTTGAGACTTTTCTATTCCCTTAATTGAAATGCAAATTTCTTTTTCCAGTTCTTTAATCATATTTTCAGGAATCTGACTTTTGTTTTCCAGGACAATTTCCATTTCTTGTTTGTGTTTGAGGATTTTTATATTAAGGACATCTGTATTTTCAAATGCTTCTTGTAATTCTTCTCTAAGTTCTAGATTTTGAAATACAGATGCGAAAGATACAGCTTCATTTTGTAAAATCATTAAAATCCTCCTTTATTTAAAGTAACTTATTAATTTCTTTCATTAACTCATCTAATAACTCGTTTTCTTTAACCTTTTTAATAATTTCACCTTTTTTAAATATTAATCCATTCCCATTGCCCCCAGCAATTCCAATGTCAGCTTCTTTGGCCTCTCCTGGGCCATTAACTGCGCACCCCATTACAGCAACGGTAATATGCTTATCTATATGGGCCGTGAGACGCTCCACTTCCTCAGCCAAAGGAATTAAATCTACTTTTGTCCTACCACAAGTAGGGCAAGATATAATTTCTACACCAAAAGAACGAATCCCTAGTGCTTGCAATATCTGCCTAGCACATTTAATTTCTTCTACTGGGTCCGTTGTAAGAGAAACACGAATTGTATCCCCTATGCCTTGTGATAAAATAGCGCCTAGGCCAACAGCAGATTTAATGGTTCCACCATATAAGGTACCCGCTTCTGTAATCCCAACATGAACTGGGTAATCATATTTCTCAGAAAATAGTTGGTATGCTTTTGTACAAAGTGGTACATTTGACGCTTTCATGGACACAATAATATCTTGAAACTCTAGTTTTTCAAGAATCTCAATATGCTTTGACGCACTCTCTACAAGAGCTTCTGGGGTTACACCACCATACTTAGCTAATAGCTCTTTTTCTAAGGATCCGCCATTAACCCCTATTCTTATTGGTATGCCTTTGGCTTTGGCTGCATTTACAACTTCCTTAACCCTAGTCTCATTTCCTATGTTACCAGGATTAATCCTAAGCTTGTCTACCCCATTTTCAATAGAGGCTAGAGCCAAACGGTAATCAAAGTGAATATCTGCCACTAAAGGAATTTTAATTTGTTTTTTAATCTCAGTAATCGCCATGGCCGAAGCCATATCTGGAATTGTTACCCGTACAATTTCACAGCCCGCTTCAGTTAGGGCATGTATTTGGGCTACAGTTGCTGTTATATCTTTCGTATCTGTATTGGTCATAGATTGAATAATAATCGGCGCTTTAGCCCCAATCATTATATCGCCAACCATCACACCCCGTGTGTCTTTTCTTTCAAATTGTATGCTCATTATATCGCTCCTATCCAATTCCTCTTATGATATCATTATATAATACAAATACCATAAGACCCATTAGTAAAACAAATCCCAAAACATGAAAGACACCTTCGATTTTTGGATCTACTGGTTTCCCCCTAATACCTTCTATGGCAGTAAAGAGTATTCTTCCACCGTCAAGAGCTGGAAATGGAAATAAATTAAAAACACCTAAGTTTACAGAAATTAAAGCCCCTAAGAAAAACATTTGTTGAACTGCAAACCAGATGCTTTCTTTAACACCTGCCTCCCATACCTGGACACCAGCATTAATAACGCCAACAGGCCCTGCTAATTGATCAACAGATACTTGGCCAGTAAGAAGCATGACGAAGCCATCTACTGTCATCTTAAGTAAATTTATTGTTTCCAGAAAACCATCTTTTATACCAGTTATTACATTCCCTTTTACAAGTTCTGCTGAGAACCCAGCTAAGTATCGTCCATCTTCTTCGCTGAACTGACGTTCCAAATCTATTGAAACTTTCTCACCATTTCGCTCTATAAGAAATTCAACCTTATTATCATCTACAGTACTTAATACTGCCGTAATTTCTTGCATATCTTTTACCTTTATACCATTAACCATAACAATCTTGTCTTTTACTTGCATACCTGCTTGTTCTGCGGGAAAACCTGGATTTATTTGTCCCACAGTATTAGATTGGGTCCCTTGTGCCATTACAATAACAAACATTAGCACTAAAGCCAACAAGAAGTTCATAACAGGTCCAGCAAATAATATAGAAAGTCTCTGACCAACAGTTTTTGAACTTAAAGACCTTAAGTCTCCTGATCCGCCAACCTCTTCTTGCATCATACAGTAGCCACCAATAGGTAATATCCTAAGTGAATAGTCTGTTTCTCCCCACTTCTTACCAAGTATTTTAGGCCCCATTCCTATGGCAAATTCTTTTACCAAGACGCCACTTTTCTTCGCCATAATAAAATGTCCAAATTCATGTGCTGTTACGATAACTGTAAATACAAGTAGTACAATAGCTATCTTCATTACCATTGATATTATTTCCACGCTTCAACCTTCTCTCTTGAAAATTCTCGTGCCCACTGGTCTGATTCGAGTATTTGATTTAATGTGGGGTTATTTATACTTATGTGACCTGCCATAACATCATGAATTAATTTAGGGATTTCTATAAAAGAAATCTTTTCCTTTAAAAAGGCTTCAACTGCTACCTCATTTGCTGCATTAAGAACTGCTGGCATAGTCCCGCCAGTTGTCATTGCATCATAAGCATACTTTAGGCATGGAAACTTTATCTCATCTGGCTCTTCAAATGTTAGACTATTATACCTTGTAAAGTCCACTCGTTCTATATCACTTATTTTCCTATTTGGATAATTAAGGGCATATTGTATAGGACCTTTCATATCTGGGCTTCCTAATTGGGCCATTATAGTTGTATCTTCATACTCTACCATAGAATGAATAATACTTTGTGGATGAACAATCACATCAATTTGATCTAAATTCAAGTTAAATAACCATTTTGCTTCAATCACTTCCAGCCCTTTGTTCATCATAGTGGCTGAGTCGATACTAATTTTTTGGCCCATATCCCAATTAGGATGGTTAAGGGCATCTGCTACCGTTACGTTCTCTAGGTCTTCTTTAGATTTTAATCTAAAAGGCCCACCTGAAGCTGTTAAAATTATTCGGTGAACTGGTTCTTTCTCATTCCCTCTTAAGCATTGGAATATTGCTGAATGTTCACTGTCTACAGGGTAAATAGCTACACCATTCTTTTTTGCTTTATCCATTACAATTTGACCAGCTGTCACAAGGGTCTCTTTATTGGCAAGGGCAATATCTTTCCCACTTTCTATTGCTTTAATTGTTGGGATAAGACCAATCATCCCAACCACGGAAGTAACCACTGTATCAATCTTTGGCAAGGTTGCTATACTGGTTAATCCCTCTATTCCTTCTAATACCTCTATTTCTATGCCCTTATTTTTTAAGCGCACCCGTAATTCTTGGGCTTTTTCTTTATTCATAACAGCTACCTTACTAGGCTTAAAAACATTAATTTGCTCTTCTAATAAATCAATGTTTACATTGGTTGTAAGTCCTTGTACTGATATATTACCCATACTAGAGATAACTTCTAAGGTCTGGGTTCCAACAGAGCCTGTTGAGCCTAAAATCGATATTATATTTGCCATGACAAACTCCTTTCATATTAAATTAAAAAATATAATGCCATATAAATGAATGGTGCTGTAAAAAGCACACTGTCAAAACGGTCTAATATCCCCCCATGTCCAGGTAATATATAGCCAAAATCTTTAACTTTTAAGGTTCTTTTTATAGTTGATGCCGATAAATCTCCAAACTGGGCTACAACTGACCCTAAAGCTGTAATCAGAGGAATGACCAGGAGATAAGGCATTATATCACCATTATAGTATGTTCCATATACCCATACATATACAAAGCCTAAAAATGCAGCTCCTATAACACCACCAAGGGCCCCTTCTATTGTCTTTTTGGGGCTAAGAACAGGTGCTAATTTATGTTTACCTAGGAAATAACCTGTAAAATAGGCAAATGTATCTGTTCCCCATGCACTAATAAATATTAACCATACCAAAAATTCACCCATAGCCATTTCTCTAACAAGAGAGACAAATGGAAATAAAAACCCTAGATAAAGCACACCAAAAACTGTAATCATACCCTCAATAATCGTATATCTAGGATAGTTTATAACCACACTTATAAGGACTAGTATTATAAGGGCGGCTAAAAAAATCTCAATGGGTTGATGATCATACAGTAACCCATTTGTAAGCATGATAACTGATACAAATCCTAAATGCCTCATGGGTTTATATTTCTTAGATAATGCATTACAGTATTCGTGAAATCCTATAATTGCCAAGGCTATAATTACGAATCTTAAAATCCACCCACCACTAATAACGATAAATAATAAAGCTGGGATACCAATAATTGCTGTTATTATTCTTGTAAGCAAATCATTTCCTCCTTATGTTATTCTATCGCTCCAAAGCGTCTGTTTCTATTTTTATATACCTCTAATGCTATGTCAAATTCCTCTTCATCAAAGTCTGGCCACAAACACTCTGCAAAATAAAATTCACTGTAAGCACTTTGCCATGTTAAAAAATTACTAAGGCGTTGCTCCCCACTTGTTCGAATAAGCAAATCTGGATCTGGCATATGAGCTGTATCTAAGTACCTGGAAAATACCACTTCATCTACTTGAGACTCTTCTATCTTTCCACTTTTAACATCTTTTAATAACTTGGAAATACCACGTATAATTTCGTCTCTCCCCCCATAGTTAAGGGCTATATTTAAAATCATTCCATTTTTATCTTTGGTAATATCCTCAAGTTGGATAATTAGCTCTTGTATATCTTCTGGTAATGCCCTTGTGTCTCCAATTACTTTTATTTTTAAGTTGTTTTTATTAGAATCTTTAATATGTCCTTTTAAATAGCGACGTAGTAGATTCATTAATCCCTTAACTTCTTTGTCTGGCCTATTCCAATTTTCTGTTGAAAAAGCATATACCGTCATATATGTAATACCAATTTCATTTGCATAAAGAGAGATTTTCTCTAAGACTTTAGCCCCTCTTTGATGCCCAAAATCCCGAGGTCTGTTATGGGTTTTAGCCCATCTTCCATTACCATCCATTATAACTGCAACATGTGTTGGTAAGTTTTTTGAATCGCTCATAAGTACCTCCAAATTAGACTAATATTAAGTAATCAAACCCCTCAGAGCCTTGAGGGGTTTGATTACTTGTTCTTATACTGATAGAATATCTTTGCTTTTTATTTCAACATTTTCATCAAT